>JAKLEJ010000255.1 GCA_022711695.1 Verrucomicrobiota bacterium
GGGCATGTGCGAACTGCAGGTGCTCGACAACGACGCCCCCCAATACGCCAAGCTCGATCCCCGGCAATACCACGGCTCGATCTACGGCATCGTTCCTGCCCAGCGCGGCTATCTTCGACCCACCGGCGAATGGAACTTCCAGGAAGTCACCGTCAAAGGCTCGACCATCACTGTCGAGCTGAACGGCGCCGTCATTGTCTCGGGCGATGTGTCCAAGGTGACCCAATACATGGGCAACAGCCCGCACCCGGGTAAGGACCGCGCCACCGGCCATTTCGGCTTCGCCGGCCATAACGACCCGGTCGTGTTCCGCAACGTTCAGATCAAGCGGCTCTGAATCCGGTTCCGCTCCAGGCGGGGCTTGGGCCGGCGGAGGTGCGGAGCTCTGGGCCGCCGAAGCGGCCTCCGAGTCCGTGCGATGCGCGGACTCGCAGATTCTGAGCCTTTCAGCCGTCGAAAACCTGGCTGCCCCCTGCTCGTTCTGGCGCGCGCCCCCTCCGGGACGCTGCCCCAAAGAAATGCCCATTAGCCGGGACTGACCCCTTTACTGACCCCTTTAATAAGGGGTCAGTCCTAGAATTATGACAAATGCCTTCTCGCGATTCCTTGGGCAGCCACCCCCGCACGCCGACACCCTCTCCATCCCGACCGCCGACTCGGACTCTGCCAGGACGTCATGGCCCCCATCCGTCACCGGGTTGTTGCACGCGAGGAGCGCCAACTCTGAGACAGAGGCGGTCCCGTTCTGCGCCCCTCTGCATCCGGCATTCGTTTTTGCGGCTGTCGGTCGGATGAAATGGCTGCCCGGCTTCGCTGCGCCATTGGCCTGCCATGAGTCCGGCAGTCGTCCACCCTCTCAACGGCGCGCAGCCTCATGACCGATTACGCCTTGGCCTTCCCGAGCAAAACCTGGCCGGACGCACCGGTCGCCCCCCCACCGTCAGCATCGTCCGCCACTTTGAGCATTCCTTCGGGGGCATCCCGCACGATCCCCAGCCCAACCATCCTGTCCGGCCCAATGTCTTGGCGCATCACCCGCTTTGCCGACCCAGTCCGATGTTGCTCCAACGTCGTTTCCGGCTTTTTCCGGCCGCCGACACGGCGGAAAAAATGTCTTGTGGAAATGCGCGAGCGGATTTAGACACTGAGGGATGACACGGCCAACAAAAGAAACTATGATTATCGACAACAAGTCTTTCTCCCGCCGCCAATTTCTCCGATACACGAGCCTGGCGGCCGGCGCCACCGCGTTCTCCTTCCCCTTTGTCGGCAGGGTGCTGGGCGCCAACGAGACCATCAATATCGCCTGCATCGGCGTGGGCGGCAAAGGCGACAGCGACACCAGCAGCGCCTACTCGCATGGCGGCAACATTGTGGCGCTGTGCGATACCGACGCCAACCGTTTGCGCGGCAAGAGCAAGCAGCTCCAGGATCGCGCCGCCAAGGACAACCGGACGTATAACGCCAAGCTCTACACCGACTACCGCAAGCTCTACGACGAGGTCGGCAAGTCCATCGATGCGGTCACCGTTTCCACGCCCGATCATCACCACGCCGTGGCGTCCGTCATGGGCATGCGCATGGGCAAGCACGTGTATTGCCAGAAGCCGCTGTGCCAAAACGTGACCGAGGCCCGCATGATGGTGAACCTGGCCAAGGAGAAGAAACTGGCCACCCAGATGGGCAACCAGGGCAGCGCCAACGACGCGCTCCGCCGCGCCGTCGAGATCATTCAGGCGGGGGTCATCGGCGACCCCAAGGAACTCCATGTCTGGTCCAACCGGCCCGTCTGGCCCCAGGGCCTCGATCGGCCCGAAGGCTCCGACGATCCCGCCGCGGATTCCGTCGATTGGGAATCCTGGATCGGCCCCGCCGAAATGCGCCCCTACAAGAAAGGCGTGTATCACTCGTTCAATTGGCGCGGCTGGTACGATTTCGGCACCGGCGCGCTGGGCGACATGGCCTGCCATATGGTCAACATGCCCTTCCGCGCCCTCAAGCTCGGCTATGCCAACGTCATCGAGTGCGAAGTCGCCTCGCGCATCTATCCCGAGACCTTCCCGCTCACCTCGCGCATCCGCTTCGAGTTCCCCGAGCGCGAAGGGTTGCCCCCGCTCAAGTTCTGGTGGTATGACGGCAACCCGGGCGACAAGCGCGTGCGCCCGCTGCGGCCGGGGCCGGAAGTGGCCGGCGTGACCAAGGTGATCGAGATGCAGGGCGGCAAGCTCACCAACCAGGGCACCCTGGTGATCGGCACCAAGGGCGTGATCTTCGCCCCGGACGACTACGCGGAGAAGATCTACCTCTCCCTGAACGACGAGAAGGAATTCGTGGACGGCAAGCGGCACGAGGCCTGCGTCAACGTGCCCAAAACCATTCCGCGCTCCCCAGGGCACGACAAGGAATGGTTCGACGCGATGAAGCAAGGCAAGCCGGAGCTGGCTTACTCGCGCTTCGAGATCGCCGGCTATCTCACCGAGGGCATTCTGTTGGGCTGCATCGCGCTGCGCGTCGGCGTGGGCAAGCGGATGGAGTGGGACGGCCAGGGCATGAAGTCCACCAACCTGGCTGAGGCCGCCCAATACGTCACCCGCAAGAACCGCCCCGGCTGGGAGCTCTGATCGACATCTCCAAGTTTTGAGCACGCGCGGGCCTCCCTGGCCCGCGCTTTTTTTTGACCCCTGGATTGGTGGACTCCCCGTCGTGTCCGGGGACTCCCAACGGACGCCGCGACGCGGAGCGCTCACCCCCAGATCTTACCTGTGCGCTGATGTCAAAGTGCAGCCCGTGCGGTAAGGTCCCACTGAGAGCCGTCCCACCCGCGGACGGCGCGCAACTTTCGAGTTCGTCCGGTTATCGATCTGGCGCGAGCTTCTCCGTGAGGGGTTCAGGCGGGCATGGGCTCCGTCTTGGGTCTTGCCGGCCGCGGGCTGGAGCATCCGGCTCCGCGCATCGCCTGCGCCGGCGCCCGGCGGCTTCCCGGGCTCGGAGCGTCGCCGCTTGGCGTCGGCGATGGCGGGCGCAGATTTGCGATTCGGAGCGGCTGTTGCCATGCGGAGGAGAACTGGTATGATGGCGGCGTGATGCGGCGTGCGAATATGGTGGTGGTGCTGCTCCTGGTCAACCTGGGCCTGGTGCTGGCGTTCGCTTTGCTCTACAAGAGCACCCGCCAGCCGTCTCCACCTTCCGAGCCCGGCGCGGCCATCCCCGCCGCCTACGCGGCCGTGCCCGCCCCCTCGCTCAAGGTGGTCAAGACCAACATCGTCGAGACCAACGCCTTCCGGTGGAGCCAGCTCGAGACCGAGGATTACCGCGCCTACATCGAGCGCTTGCGGGCCATCGGGTGTCCGGAGCAAACCATCCGCGACCTCGTCATTGCCGACGTGGACAAGCTGTTCGCGGCTCGGATTCTCGAGGTCAACCCGGCTGCCCGCGAGCTCAAGTATTGGGAAGCCGACCAAAAGGACCTCGAGAGCGGCGAGGACCATCTGGAGCGGCAGCGCCAGCAGCGCGAGATCGACTTCGCCAAACGCCACCTGATCCGCGACCTGCTCGGGGTGGACCTGGTCTCCGAGCGCAACAAGGTGCAGGGCGCGGAAGACCGCTTCGGACGGCGGCTGGGGTTCCTGCCGGAGGACAAGCGCGGTCAGGTGCGGATGTTGCTCGAACATTTCAACGGCCTGGAACTGGGGGTGCGCCAAAAGACATGGGAGGAGGGCGAAACGCTGACCGAGGAGGACCAGGCGCAACTGCTCGCCATCCAGCAGCAGAGGGACCAGGCCGTGGCGGCCGCGCTCAGCCCCGCCGAGCTGGAGCAATACCAGCGCGCCATGTCTCCCCTGGCCTACGAGGTCCGCGACTCGCTCTTCGGCATGAAAGCGAGCGAGGAAGAGTACCTGGCGGTGTACCAGGCCCGGAAGGAGTTTCAGGAGAGCTGGGGCGACCAGCCGCCGGAAGACCCGCAGCGCCGGGTCGAGTGGGAAGAAGCCCAGGCGCTCCTTCAGGCTTCCCTGCGCGAGAAGCTCGGCGACGACCGCTACAACGATTACTTGCGCGCGAAGGATCCGGATTTCCGCCAGTTAAGCATCGCGGTGGCGCGCGGCAAGGCCCCTCCGGAGGCCGCAACCCACGTTTACGAGTTCAAGCGTATTGCCATCGAGAACCGCGCCCGGGTGGCCGGCAACCGCTCCCTGACCCCCGACCAGCAGCAGGCGGCCCTCAACGCCATGGCCGCCGAAACCGAGCAGACCGTGCGCGCCGTTCTCGGTGAAAAGGCCTACCAAACCTACCTGCGCAGCGGCCAGGGCAAATGGATTCAAGGCCTCGGCGAGGGGCCGGCCTCCGCTCCCTGATTCCCGATGACTCGATCAGAAGACGCCTTGTCCCTTGGAGTTCTTGGGCCGGCCATTTATGACCTCCAGACTCGCGCGCCCGGGCCCTCGGGCCGGCTGCCCCTGACCCCCGAGATGCTGCGCCAACGTCCCAGCGGGGACCTCTTCGGGCTCACTCAAAATGCCGGCATGGGCTGGAAGCCGGAGGAAACGGCCCGCCGCCAGATCCTGGTGCTAAGCACCCAGGGCGGTCTGCGAGCGCCCGACGGCAGCCCGATTGCCCTGGGCTACCACACCGGCCATTGGGAGATCGGCGCCCAGGTCGAGGCCGCCGCCCGCGAACTCGCGGCCCTCGGCCGACTGCCCTTCGCCGCCTATTGCTCGGACCCTTGCGATGGTCGCACCCAGGGCACACCGGGAATGCTCGACAGCCTGCCCTACCGCAACGATGCCGCCGTGGTGTTTCGGAGGCTGATTCGCTCCTTGCCCGGCCGATCCGGGGTGATTGGTGTGGCCACGTGCGACAAGGGGCTGCCCGCCATGATGATGGCTCTGGCGGGGATGCGCCAGCTCCCCTCGGTGCTGGTTCCGGGAGGCGTGACCCTGCCGCCGGAACAAGGCGAGGACGCCGGCGTCATTCAGACGCTTGGGGCTCGTTTCTCGCACGGCATGATCACGCTGGAGCAAGCCGCCGAGCTGGGCTGCCGGGCTTGCGCCAGCCCTGGCGGCGGCTGCCAGTTCCTCGGAACCGCCGCCACCTGCCAGGTAGTGGCCGAGGCCCTGGGCATGGCTCTGCCTCACTCCGCGCTGGCCCCTTCCGGACAGCCGGTCTGGCTTGATGTCGCCGTGCGGTCCGCCCGCGCGGTGTGCCTTCTGGAGGAGCGCGGTCTGACCCTGCGCGACATCCTCACCCCGGCCAGTTTCCGCAATGCCATGGCGGTCCATGCCGCTTTCGGGGGCTCCACCAACCTGCTTCTGCACCTGCCGGCCATCGCCCATGCCGCAGGGCTGCCGCGCCCCACCGTCGAGGACTGGATTGACGTCAATCGCCAGACGCCGCGCCTGGTGGATGCGCTCCCGAACGGGCCGGCCAACCACCCCACGGTGCGGGTCTTCCTGGCGGGCGGCGCCCCCGAGGTCATGCTGCATCTGCGTCAACTCGGTTTGCTCGACACCTCGGCGCTCACCGTCACAGGCCGCACTCTCGAGGAAAACCTCCGCCTCTGGGAGGGCTCTGAGCGCCGCACACGCTTCCGGGAA
>JAKLEJ010000256.1 GCA_022711695.1 Verrucomicrobiota bacterium
GGGTCTGGCTTCTTCGGCGCCGGGTGCGCACCCAGACCGCTCTCATCCGGGAGCGCGCCGTCCGCGAGCAGACCCTCGAGGCCCGCTACCGCGAGCTCTTCCAAAACGCCACCGACATTGTCTATACGCTGGACCTCCAGGGCAACCTGACGTCCGTCAACCCGGCCGGCGAAAGCATCTTCGGCGCTCCGCTGCGCAACGGGGAGCCGGTCAAACTGGCGCGGCTGGTCGTTCCGGAACACCAGTCCCGGTTGGTTGAAATGCTCTCGCTCGCGCCCGAAGCGCCGGGCCCGGCCGTCTCCGAACTCGACCTGCGCTCTCCCGATGGCCGCACCGTCAAACTGGAGATCAACTCGCGCCTGCTCGTGGAGAACGGAGCGGTCACCGGCTTCCAGGGGATCGCCCGCGACATCACCAAACGCCATGCCCTCGAGCAGCAGTTGCGGCAGGCCGCCAAGATGGAGAGCGTCGGCCGACTGGCCGGCGGCGTGGCCCACGATTTCAACAACATTCTCACCACCATCGGGGGCCATGCCGCCCTGCTCCTGGAGGAAGCGAGCCTCCGGGGTTGGCTGCGCGCCTCGGTGGGCGAGGTGGCGAAGGCGGCCGAGCGCGCCGCCGACCTCACCCGGCAACTGCTGACGTTCAGCCGGCGCCAGCCGATGCAGAAGGTGCTTCTGGACCTGAACGGCGTGATCGCCGACATCGGTCCCATGCTCCGCCGCCTCATGGGCGAGCATATCCAGTTGCAGATCAACTTCGGACCGACTCCGGTGGATATCCGCGCCGATCGCAGCATGATGGAGCAGGTGATCCTCAACCTGGTGGTCAATGCGCGCGACGCCATCGAGGCCCGGCAGAGCCCCGCCCCTCCCGGACGGCTCACCTTGACCAGTGCGCGGATACGCTTCGACGAGCGGGAAGTGCGGCAGAACCCGGAACGGAGCCAGGGCGAATTCGCCTGCCTGAAGGTGGCCGACAACGGCTGCGGCATGAGCCCCGAAACGCGGCAGAACATCTTCGAGCCCTTCTATACCACCAAGGACGTGGGCAAAGGCACGGGCCTCGGCTTGGCCACCGTCTATGGCGTCGTCCAGGATCACTCCGGGTGGATCGAAGTGGACAGCGCGCCAGGGCAGGGGACCGAGTTCCGGGTGTGTTTCCCGCTGGCCAAGCGCTCGGACAAAGGCGTTCTCGAGGAGCCGCCGGGCCCAATGCTCGGCGGCCACGAGACCGTTCTCCTCGTCGAGGACGAAGCCCCCGTTCGCAGCCTGGCCCAGGAAGCGCTTACGAGGCTCGGCTACCGCGTCCTCGCGGCCGAATCCGGCGCAGCCGCCCTCAAGGTCTGGGCTCGCGAGGCCGCCCGGATCGACCTGCTGTTGACCGACGTGGTCATGCCCGAAGGCGTATCCGGCCTCGACCTCGGGGAGCGCTTGCACCGCGAAAAACCGGCGCTGAAGATCATCTACACCAGCGGCTACAGCATGGAAGCCGCCGAGCGCAAGCTGCGCAAAGGAATCAACCTGCTTCCCAAGCCGTTTTCTGTCCGCGCGCTCGCCAAGACCGTCCGCGAGTGCCTGGATTCCCGGTAGGCGCGGGCGTGAGCGCGCCGGGGGGGGTCGGGACGGTTTATGCAATGGGCTTATAGAAATCATTAACAGGCGGTTGACAGGCCGCTCTCGCGCCGTATCTTGTCGCGTCGGGAGAACCACCTTCGTCCTGTCGAATGAGGCGCAATGGATTCAAGCTCGCCGGGGCTGGCGCGGGCCTGCCAGCCGCGCGGGCGTTCACGTTGCTGGAGTTGCTGGCGGTCGTCGCGGTCGTGGCGATCCTGGCAGCCTTGCTGCTGCCGGCGCTGGCGCGGGCCAGGGGCAAGGCCGCGGCCTTGTCCTGCCTGGGCAACCAGCGCCAGTTGATCCTCGCCTGCCTGGCTTACGCGGATGACTTCAACGACGCTCTGCCCTACAACCTGGGCGCGGACGAGATTCGGCGCCAGGTGGCCAGGCAGCGCTATTGGAACTGGTGCAGCAGCGTGTTGAACTGGGAGCTGGATCCGGCCAACACCAACACGGTCCTGCTGACGGAGGGGGGGCTGGGGCCTTACGTGGCCCGCGAGCCCCGCGTTTACCGGTGCCCCCGGGACTTCGCCCTGAGCGACCTCCAGGCGAAAGCGGGGTGGCCGCATCGCGTTCGGAGCGTTTCCATGAACGCCATGGTGGGCAACGCCGGCCAGTACACCCGGACGGGCGAAAACGCAAACAATCCCGACTACGTTCAGTTCTTCAAAGTCGGGCAGATTCCCGACCCCAGCCGCATCTTCGTGCTGATCGAGGAGCATCCCGACAGCATCAACGACGGGTATTTTCTGAACAAGCCGGACAGCCTGGAGTGGACAGACCTGCCGGCGTCCTATCACAACGGGGCCGCCAACATGACGTTTGCGGATGGCCATGCCGAGACGCGGCGCTGGCGTTTTGCCAGCACCCGCCCGCCGGCGCGTCCCGACGCCAGCCTGCTGCCCAGGAAAGTGCCGCATGGAGAGCGGGGCGACTTCGACTGGCTCATGGAGCGGACCAGCGTCGATGGCGAAGCCCACGGACGCTAGTCCGCCGGAAAGTACTTCCGCAGGAAGTCGGGCTCCACGGGACCCGCCAGAACGTAGGCAAGGCGGCCCCGGCTCCAGGTGGCCGCGGCCAGACGGTTGAAAGCGGAAACTTGAGGGGTCGGGCCGGGCGGCGTCCGGACAGCCTCGCGGTCCAGCACAAACAGGTAAAGCATCTGCCTGTCAGGCCGTTCGAAGCAGACCATGGCGACAGGATGGTTGCGCCATCTCAGGAAGCCGCCGCCAGCCAACTGAACGGATTCCAGGCCGCGTGGCAACACATAGTCAGCGGGCGCTCCCTTGGAGGTCATGAATTGCCGGACTGCCCGCATGTCGTTCGTCGTGACGTCCATTCCGTATTCCCGGAGCGCGTAGCGCAGCATTCGATCCTGGAAATCGGCAAAGCGGTCCGGGGTTCGCGACTGCAGCCAGAAACTGCCCAGCGCCGCCAGCAGGACAATCGCGGCGGCCGCCGCCAGCCAGGCGGGAACACGCCTCCACAGGGCGGGGCGGACGATGCGCCGCCGCGCCAGCAAACGCTCCTTCAGTTCCGGAGGCGGCTCCAACTGCCGCAGGCTCCGGGTTACGCCCGCCTGAAACGCCAGGTGGCGCTCGTACCAGGCCCCCAGTTCGGCGTCTTCCCGCGCCATTCGCAGGGCTTCAGCCATCTGCGGTTCTTCCGGGCCGATCCGGCCGGGCCGGCTCAGCAGCAGAACGTCCTGGGCCTCGCGGCGGGTCACAGGAACTCCTCCTCCCCTGCGGCGTCCAAGGCCAATCGCTTTAATTGCCTCAGCCCGCGCGCAATCCGCGATTTGACGGTCCCCTGGGGAACCTCCAGGATGGCGCCAATCTCCTCGTAAGAGCAGTCCTCCAGGTAGAACAGGGCCAGCGCGGCCCGGAAGTCCGGGCTGACTTGGGCCAGCAGCGCCGTCACGTGCGAGGCGTCCAGCCGGTTCACGACGTCCGGAGGCACACTGGGAAGTTCGCCTTCGGCTTCCTCGAGATCGAGGTGGGGAAAGCGCTGGAGGCGCCGCTGGCGCTCCAGGAACCGCCGATGCAGCGTGGTGAACAACCAGCCCTTCGCCTTGCTCGCATCGCGAAGCTGCCCTCCCTTGGACGCCCAGGCCAGAAAGGTCTCCTGCACCAGGTCGCTGGCGTCGTTCTCTGTGTGCGTCAGGCTCACGGCAAACCGGTAGAGCGCGCGGTAGTGCAATTCCACCAGACCCTCGAAGTCCGGGGCGTTGCGCGGGCGGTCTTCACTCCCGTATGACGGATGAGCTGACACAAATGTTCCCGCAACCGCGTCCGGGCGCAATCTGCGTCAGAACGAGGCGCAAAGGCAGGGCAAGCATCGTGCCGACCGGAGAGAAAAGAAATCCGAAATTTTGCGGGAACAAAAGCGCGCATGATGCATCGTATTAGCATGGGTTGCTACCTCCAGAGAGCGACGCCGCGGACCGCAAGGCGCTCAACGACGGGAATCCCGGTCCCGATGTGGCGGACCGTTGCGTTTCCCGTGCGCCTGCGCCTTCCAGGGCGTCCCCCCTCGAGGGGTGGCAGGGGTTTCGTGTTCAACCTGTGTCGTCAACGAAAGGACTTCCTTCATGAAAATGCATTGGAATTGCGCGGTTTTGATTCTGGGCCTTGCGGCGGCGCGGTTGCCGCTATCCGCGGCGGTGGTCTGGAACGGTCCCATGACCCCCTTCACCAAGAGCGCCTTTGCCGATCCGGCGCTGCCCGCGAACCAGGACCGGATCACACCGAGCGTCTGGATCACGCGCGGCTCGCTCAACGGCATCTACAACGCCCGAACGGAGGCGGGCTACAACCACTTCGCCAGCCCGGCCGACACCGAGTGGGCCTACGGCTATGCTTCCAATCATGCCTCGCTGACCTTCACCACCTGGGAGCAGCTCTACGGAGGCGCGGCAGGGGGCGGCCCGCCGGCGACCCTGGGAAGAAATACGGTGCTTCATTTGAAATCCGAGGATATCTACCTGGACGTGGTCATGCTAACCTGGGGGCAGGGCGCGGGCGGCGGCGGGAGTTTCTCCTGGCAGCGGTCCACGCCCGCGCCGGCCAACGCGCCACCCAGCGTGACCATCACCAACCCGGTTGACGGCGCCATCCTGAGCAGTTCCGCCAACGTCACCATCCGGGCCTCCGCTGAGGATGCCGACGGCAGTGTGACGAACGTGCAGTTCTTTGACGGGGTGGTGTCGTTGGGCAACGATTCCAGCAGCCCGTACAGCGTTTCGGCCCGGCTGGCCCTCGGGGCGCATACGTTGACGGCGGTGGCCTCGGACGACCTCGGCGCCGCGACGACCTCGGCGCCGGTCCACGTGACCCTGGCCAGGTACTTGCCGGCGATCGCCAACGGAGACATCGCCATCCACCTGGCGCCCGTGGCCACCGGCATGGCTGCTCCCGATTATGCCATCAGCCCGCCCGGGGACACCCGCCGGCTCTTCGTGGTGGAGCAGAACGGATTGCTGCGGATCCTCCAGGATGGGGTGTTGCTGCCCGGCGCGGCGCTGGACATCCAAAGCCGAGTCCAGCCGCCCCTGAACCCGGCCAACGCGAATGACGAGCGCGGATTTCTCGGACTGGCGTTTCATCCCGGCTTCACCAACCCTGCCAGCCCAGGTCATCGAACCCTCTATACCTACAACAGCGAACCGATCCCGGCCGCAACGACGCCCACCTATCCTGTGCCGACTGGGGCCACGAACAACTTCAAGAATGTCGTCAACGAGTGGAAGATCTCGACCACGGATGCCAACGTAGTGGATCCCGCCTCGCACCGGGAGGTCATCTCGTTTGGCAAGACCGCGGGTAACCATAACGGCGGCACAATCGCCTTCGGTCCGGACGGGTACCTGTATCTGGCCTTGGGCGACGGCGGCGACGCCAACGACGTCGGCGCCAGCCATATCGAGCCGGGTGGCAACGCGCAGAACCTGAGCACGCCGCTGGGGAAG
>JAKLEJ010000257.1 GCA_022711695.1 Verrucomicrobiota bacterium
GTGCGGCCGGCGCCCTCGATGCTTCAGCGGTGGAGAGGGCTCCGCCAGTCTCAGCCGCCTCCCGTTTTCAAGCTAACGGGCTCTGCATCACGCGGGAAGGGGCCTCCGGCGATCTCAGGGGACTTCGGTAATGCGGAAGAATCGTCCCGACACATCCACGTCAAACTCGCTGACGATGGTGTCCGCCGCGGCGACGAACGCGGGCCCGGTGGGCTCCCAAGTGACGAGATCAAACGAGGACTCCAGCAAATACTTGTGTCCCACTTGCACGCGCTGGGTCACTTTGACCTTGCTGACGGCGATGCTCAAGGCCGGCGAGGTCTGCCTGAACTGGGCTTTTATCAGCAATCCGGAACCATCGTAGCTTCCATCCGCGCCGCGCCCAACCAGGAAGTCCACAGTGTCGCCGACCGAAAGACTCAGAGTGTTGGTGAAGCCCGTGGCGGACCGGGGCGGGAGCATTTGGGAGAAGACTTCGACTCCGTTCACCACGACGTGGTAATCCGTGTCTCCAGACAGGCCCCCGTTCAGGTAACACTGCACCGCGCTCTCCAAAAGGTAGGGCCCGGCGCCGCCAGCGGGGACAGTGAAGCGGATCGCGCCGAAGTTCTTGGGCGCAAGTTGCCCTGGACGAAAACCCACCCCTCCGCCGGGGAGCACTTCCTGGCCCGCGTTGGCGAAAGCGGTGTTTGTGGTCGGGTTACGATAAACCACTGGCAGTTGCCCCGTCGCAGACTCCAGCCACTCGACGGAAACGCCGTTGTCATACGTCACCATCCTTCGACTGTTGAGGAGCGTCAGCGTTCCCAGCAGATTGGATTTCCACCCGTAGCTCCAAACGCCGCTGGGATTAGTGCTCAGCGAGAAGTCTCGAGACACATCGTAGGAGCTCAGGGGCGACTGGGCCATCACACCGCAGGACTGCCCAATGGTTAACGCGAAAAGCAGAGCGATTCTCTTCATATCGTTTTTATAGATGTATGCCAAATATCCGGGTGACCTAATGGGTTGTGGTTATGTTTCACTCCCGCGGCTTGATCTGTCAAATGTTTTTCTTTTTTCCGGCTGCGTGTTGGCTGGGGCCCCCGCGGGGAAGCAGATAGGGATAGGCAGGGCGCACCGCAGTCCGTTCCCGTGGGTTGACCCGCAGGTGCGCCCCGGAGTCCGCCGCTCCGACGCAGTGCAAGACTGTCAACGGCGCCAACGGCGTTTCTAGGGTCGAAGGCCGAGGCGGCATTCTTATTTGACCACGTGGGACGCGAAGCGCAGCCGCAATTTGCGCCAGAACTGCTGGCGCGGCGTGAGCGGCCCGCCGTCGTCCTCCAAGGGGGGCAGGGCAGCCCGGGCTTTCACCGGCCGCGCCTTCTTGGCGTCCTCCATGCAGGCGGCGTTATGGTAGATGAACACGCCGTCCAAATGGGGGACCGTGGGCCAACCGCGCTGCTTTCGCTTGAAGTAGGCCCGGTAGTTGAACTGGCAAGGCAGGATCCGCAAACGGTCGAAGTGCCGCGTCTGGATGACCTCGTTGAGGCAATACTGGTCATCGGCCACCGTCCGAAAATGGGACCTGCCCCGGGCCAGGATTTCCCGGCGGATGTCGCGGCTTGCGGGCACGTCCCAGAGAAACACGCCGCCGTTGAGGAAGTTCGCGGTGTAGCCCTGGCCCAGGATGTAGCGGCAGCCGAGGTGCTCGACACAGGCGGCCACATGAGCGCCACGCAGGAGGTCCGCCAGGGGCGGCAGCGGCTGCAGGTTCAGCACGTCGTAGCAATCCACCGTCAGCGCGTAGTCAGCCCCCAGGCTGTCCAGAACCTCCATGCGGCGGTAATACACCTCGCGCAGCGGGTCCGAATAGTCCGGAATCGGCGGCAGAAGATGGTACTGAATCCCGGGCAGCCGGCGCTCTGGCAGTTTCGAGCCCAGGATGAACGCGTGGAGTTCCAGGCCCGGATTGCAGGCGAAGCTCGTGAAGGTGTGGTCGAGATGCTCGACCGCCCGGCCCATGGCCAGCGTCACCACCACTGACCGTTTCGCGCTCATGCCTTGGGCGGCGGGTTTTGATACAGCGCGCGGGTTCCCGGCGCGAACGCCGCGCCGATGCCGTCCCCCGGCCACCAGTGGTCCCTGGGGGCGTCCTGGAAATAGAGAAAGGCACGGCCGGTCTTTTCGGCGAACTCCAGGAGCTTGGGGCTTTGCTGGGAGTTGTCGCTCAGCACCAGCGAGCCCGGATGCAGCCTCGGCTCGATGGCCAGAAACTCCGACCACTCGTACTCGGGCCGGTGGTCGCTGTCGTGCAGGAACACATCCACCGGTTCCTTGAACTGCTTGAGGCTCTCCACCGAATCGCCCAGGAGGATGCGGCAATGGCTTTTGTAGGGCTCGGCCAGCAGGTGGCCGCATTCGGGCACGATATCCGTGGCATAGACGATTCCGGGGGCCCCTTCGGCGGCATTGCGGTGCAGCGCGGCGGCGATCACCGCCGTGCCCAGGCCGCGATCGACCCCCGTCTCCACCACCACGCGCGGCCGGGTGGCCCGGATGAGCGCATACCAGCCCAACCGCCGTCCGTAGCGCGGCTCCACATCGCAGTTGTGGCGGTCGGGGCTGGCCAGGGTGCGCTCCTCGAGCGCGCGCCTCAGGGCCTGGTTGCCGCTCAACTCCCGGATGTAACCTTCCACGGCCCGCCGGTCGTGACCCGAGATTACGGACACGTAGCTGGCCAGGTAACCCAGGTTCAGGTCGGTGAGGTGGTAAGTGTGGTTGTAGTATTCCTTGGAGGCGAAGGCCCAGCGGACCATCGCGCCCGCCTGTCTCAGGGCGTAAGGCAGTGCCAGCACCCCAAGGCGGAACGGAATCATCGTTATCCGCCCGACCGCGGTGTATTTGAGAAACGAGCGCAGCGACATGGTCTGAATCGGTTTAGTCCTTGCGCACGGGGCGAAAGCTCCGGCGGTTGCCCAGCGAATGGCTGCGCCACAGGCCCCAGGCCATTCTGGCCACGTGCCCCAGCCGCGCCACGCCCGGCAGCGTCCGGGCCAGCGTCGGCCGCGAGGGGGCGTAATCGACGGTGCTGACAGGCGCGGCGGCGTCGCCTTCGGGCCGGTCGGTCCAGCGCGGGCTGTAATCGCTCTGCTGGGGGGCGGCGGCGAAGATGGGAACGACAGCGTCGCGCCGGGCCTGGATGAGCAACTGCACGGGCGCCAGCGTGACCAGCTCGACCCGGGCGCGGATGCTGTTGGGATCGCTCACCTCGTACCAGCGGCCGTAGGGCCCCATGCGGTGGAGAACCATGCGCTCGACGGTGAAGCCGTTTTCGGGACTGAGCGCCCGGAAGAAGAGCTCCGGGCTGAATTGGTAGAAGCCATGCCCGCAGTAGCTGTTGGCCACGGTGTGCAGGAAGAGACGGCCGCCCACGCGCGTCATCTCCATGCAGTTCTTGAGGGCCGTGGGAAACTGAAACACGTGCTCCAGGGTTCCGCCGTCATAGACCACGTCGAACTTCTCATGGAGCTGCGGCGCGATCGGCTGGTTCAGATCGTGCACGTGTTCGGCCCCCTCGAAGCCGGACACATCCATCGCGGCCACCCGGCGCGCTCCCAGGGCCTTGAACACCGGCTCGGCAAACCCGTTGTCAGCCGCTCCGGGCTCGAACGACTCCCGGGGCAATCCGTGCCGGGCCAACACCTCCCGCATCTTCGCGGGATACACGTTCAGATCCTGCCGGCCCAGCATGAGCACCTCGCCGAACTCGACCCCTTGTTTGCGGGCGGCAACAAGGAATTGAACGGCGTTGATGTCTAGTCCCATGTCAGAGGGCGGGTTGAGCGGGGCCCGGCTTGCGGGCGTGGAGGAGCAGCAGGTGTCCCCGGCGCGGCATGAACGCTTCCAGGCGGCGTCCCAGCCAGTCCGGAAGGGGCATCAGGCCCATCGAGGAGACCTGGACGTCCATGAACCCCACCTTCTCGAACAACTCCTGCGCCTGGAGGGCGCCCAGGGCGCGGACGTGGCCGGTCACGCCGGCAAAGGCGGGGTCGTCGATGGCCACGCCCTCATCGACATGCTCGCCGTAGTGCAGCCCCAGCCGATTGCCCAGGTACCAGCCGCAGCAGCGCATGAGGGTGAACGGGGTGTAGCCCAGCGCCATGGCCCCCAGGTTCAGTAAGCTGGTCAGGTTCTCGGAGGTGATCAGCGCGGTTCCGCCCGGCTGGAGCACGCGGAGGGTCTCCATGGCGAAGAGCCGCGTGTTGTGCAGGTGCTCGATCACCTGGGCGCAGTGCACCACCTCGAAGCTGTTGTCCGGGTAGGGCCACCGGCCGTTCAGATCGACGGCGGCGGTCTTGATCCCGCGGGCCTCGGCTTTGGCCCGCAACGCCGGCGCGGCTTCGACACCGCAGAAAAGGGCCGGCTTGTAGTCCAGGTATTGAAAAAGAAACGCCCCGTCGGCGCAGCCCACGTCCAGCAACGTCCGGGGCCGCAGCGCCGCCACCCGGCGCCCGCTCCAGTCGTTGCAGCGCTGACAGCTCCGCGCGTGCGCGCCGCCCACCATTTTCTGCAACAGCCTGACGATCATTCGAGAGAACCTGCCGCGCCGGGCCCGACGACCGCCGACGGCGACAACCACGGCAGGCTAACGAATCCGGCGGGGGGGTGGCAATGGCGGAATGGCCCTGAATCGGCGCGCCAGGGTTTGTCGAAAGCGCGGATGCCGCCGCGGGAAAGAGGCGGCCAGGCGCTCCGGATCGGTCCCGCGCGAGGAGGGTCTTACTTGGGCGGCGGCCAATTCAGGTGTTTGTGCAGGAATTGGAACGTGCCCGCGCCCTGGATGCGATGCGGGCCCTTGAAGAACTCGATCTCGGTTCTGTCCGGCAGACCCAGCAGCGCGTAGAGCCGGCGGACCTTGGCATACTCATAGGCCACCCAGGTGTCCGGGGCCACGCCGTCGAAGTGCCCCCGTTCGACCATGAACGGCCGCGGGGCGATCAGCGCCGTCATTTCCGCGTAGTTGAAGGTGTGCCCGAGGTTCCACTCGGGCATTTCGTACTCCCCGGTGAACATGTAGCTGTAGCCCGAATCCACCGTCACGTTCTTGAGTATCCACTCGTTGAAATCCGCCGAGCAAATCGACAGACAGTAGCGCTCCAGCAGCGCGGGGACGCGCATCGCCGTCTTGCCGCCGTAGCTCAGCCCGTAAAAGGCGATGCGCTCGGGATCGACCCAGGGGAGCGAGGCCAGCCAGTCGAGGTGAACGGCATGCTGGGCGACGACGATCGAGAAGAGCGAGCGCCCCAGCGGGTTGGCTTTGCGTTGCAGCGCTCGGAACTTGTCGCCGCCGCGGTAGGGGTTGTGCGGCGCATAGACGATGAAACCGCAGTCGGCCAGGCGCGCCGCGTAGGCCTGGTAGGGGCCGAATCCCGGGCTCTTGGGATCGTCGGCCACGACATCCTCGGGAAGCCCTTCCAGGCCGTGCTGGCAGACCACCACCGGCCGGCGCTCGCCCGGCTTGAGGTCGCGGGGCAGGAGCAGATAGCCCCAGCAGAACACGTCCTGCCACACCTCCAGCGTGACCTCG
>JAKLEJ010000258.1 GCA_022711695.1 Verrucomicrobiota bacterium
CAGTTCATCCCATGCCTCGACTCGGTGGGCGCTCCCCTCAAACCCGGCCAGGCCGATGTGCCCTGGCCCTGCGAGCCCGATCCGGCCCGCAAGTACATCGTTCATTTTCCGGACGAACCCTCCATCTGGTCCTACGGCTCGGGTTACGGCGGCAACGCCCTGCTGGGCAAGAAGTGCCTGGCGTTGCGCATCGCCTCGTGCGTGGCGCGGCGCGAAGGCTGGCTGGCCGAGCATATGCTCATTCTGGCCCTGACCTCGCCCGCGGGGAAGACCTCCTACATCGCCGCCGCCTTTCCGAGCGCCTGCGGCAAGACCAACCTGGCCATGATGCAGCCCTCGCTGCCGGGCTGGAAGGTCACCTGCCTGGGCGACGATATCGCCTGGATCCGCCTCGGCCAGGACGGCCGGCTCTACGCCATGAACCCCGAGAGGGGCTTCTTTGGCGTGGCGCCCGGCACGTCCCAGCATTCCAATCCGAATGCCATGGCTGCGGTCACCTCGAACACCATCTTCACCAACGTCGCCCTCACCCCGGAAGGCGATGTCTGGTGGGAGGACATGGGCATCCCCGCTCCCAGCCGCGCCATTGACTGGGAGGGAAAGGAATGGACCCCGGGCTGCGGACGCAAGGCCGCCCACCCCAACTCGAGGTTTACCGCGCCGGCGGGGCAGTGCCCCGTCATCGACAAGGACTGGGAAAAGCCCGAGGGTGTTCCGCTTTCGGCGATTTTGTTTGGAGGACGCCGCGCCAGCACCGTTCCCCTCGTGAACGAGGCCTTCTCCTGGGAACACGGGGTCTTTCTGGGATCGGCGGCCGGCTCGGAAACCACCGCCGCCGCGCTGGGCAAAGCGGGCGTGCTGCGCCGGGATCCCTTCGCCATGCTGCCGTTCTGCGGCTACAACATGGGCGATTACTTTGCCCACTGGCTGGCCTTTGCGCAGCGGACTGACCGGGCCAAGCTTCCCAAGGTCTATTTCACCAACTGGTTCCGCCGAAACGATCACGGCAAGTGGCTCTGGCCGGGTTACGGCGAAAACAGTCGCGTTCTCAAATGGGTTTGCGAGAGAGTCGAGGGCAACGGCAAGGCGGTCGAGACGCCCATCGGCAACCTGCCAACCCCGGATGCGCTGGACTTGTCCGGCTTGAATCTGTCTGCCGACGACACTCGCGAGTTGCTCGCGGTGGACAAGCAGGGCTGGCGCGCCGAGGTCGAGGACATCGCCTCGAATTACGCCAGGTTCGGCAATCGTCTTCCCCAGGCCCTGAGCGAGCAGCTCGATCTGCTGCGCAAGCGGCTCGCCTGAAGACTTGGCCGTGTCCGAGCGGCCGGGAGGGGCAGTCTCATCGCGCGCCCCTCGACGCCCATAGCCGTGTGCAGCCTGGGCGAATCCTTGCTTCGGGCCGCGCCCGGGAGCATCTGGATTCTTCGCGGAGTACCACAGGCTAGCAACGACCCGCCCCCGCTGCCGCATCCACGGGGAAGATGTCCGGTACGATTCCCGTGGCAGCCGCGTAGGCTGCGGTGGCCTCCCGGGTGAACTCCGCCGTGCGGGCCTTCTCCACGAACGCCACCATGCATCCGCCGAATCCGGCGCCGGCCTGGCGGGCTCCCAGGACGCCGGGGGCGTTCAGCATGGCCTGCATCATCGCGAGCATCGGCGGCGCGCCGATTTCGTAAAGATCGCACGCTCCCCGGAACGAGGCGGCGGTGAGGCCGCGTATGGCCTCCCGATCATGGGCCGCAAGCGCCTCCGCCATGCGGCCCACCCGGTCGTGTTCCTCGACGATGAACCGGCAGCGCCTGGCGACGTCCGCGGGAAGTTCGGCTTCCCGGTTGTGAAAGTCGCCGAGGGGGATCTCGCGCAGGCTCTTCAGACCGAGCCGCCGGGCGCCCTCCTCGCATTGAGCGCGCCGCCGGCCGTATTCGGAGCCGGCCAGCTCGCGCTTGGATTTGGTGTCGCAGATCGTCACCTGGAGCGCGGGGGAGAGTTGGACAGCCCGGCTGGAAAGATCGCGGCAGTCCAGCAGCAGCGCGCAGCCGGCCTGTCCCACACAGGAGGTGTATTGGTCGAGAATCCCGCAATTCACGCCCACGAACTGGTTCTCAGCCCGCTGGCAGAGCTGGGCCTTCCTCACCGGGTCGAGTCTCCAGCCGCCCAAAGCCTCGAACAGGGTGGCCACGGCGCATTCCAAGGCCGCCGAGGAACTCAGTCCGCTGCCGATGGGCACGGTGCTGTGGATGACGGCGTCGAATCCTGTCAGTGTTTTTCCTTCCCGGGCAAGGACCGATGCGACCCCGCGCGCGTAGTCGCTCCAGCGTTGGCCGGCATCCGGCTCGATCGAATCCAGGTTGAACTCGGCCGAAGCCTCGAGGTTCATGGAATGCAGGCGCGCGAAGTTGTCCCTCCGCGGGCGCGCGGCGATCCAGGTATCGCGGCCGATGGGCAGGGTGAGCACGCAACCCAGGTTGTAGTCGGTGTGGCTTCCCATCAGATCGACCCGTCCGGGCGCGCGGGTCCAGATCGTGGGGGCTGCGCCGAAGCGCTCCAGAAAGCGCTCGGTCATCCTATGACGGCGGGCAGGGTCTTCGTTCATGGGGAGAGTCAGGGGTCGGCGGCGTGAAAGGCTTCCCGCATGGCCGTGACGTTGGTCAGGGGGATGTCCGACTGCATGCGGTGGGAGGGGCCCAGGATCAAGCCGGTTCCGTCCGGCGCCAGTTCCCGGGCGCAAGCCAGCGTCGCGGCTCGCACTTCGGCCGGTGTTCCGTTCGGGAGCGCTGTTTGGGTCGAGATTCCACCGTAGAAACTGAGGCGAGCGCCATACTCGCGATGGAGCCGCGCATGATTCAAGACCTCCGGTTGCACCGGGTTCAGACAGGTCAGGCCGATCTCGACCAGGTCGGGCAAGATCGGCCAGATGTCGCCATCCGAATGCAGGATCACCGGCAGTCCTGCCTCGCGGAACACGGCAAACATCCGGGCCAGCCGAGGCTTGAAGAGGGCGCGCCATGTTGCCGGCGAGAAGAGGAGACCCCGCTGCGCCCCGTAATCGTCCCCGAAATAGCCTCCATCCACTCCGAGCGCCACGAACCGGCGGGCCAGGGCTGCCTGGATGACTGTGATCCGTTCCAGCAGGTCCTCCACCCACGCCGGGCGCTCCGCCAGGTCCATGAGCAGGGCCTCGAACCCGCGCAACGACCAGGCCCGCTCGAAGAGGCACAGCCCCAGGTTGGGCGCCACGAAGCGCTGCCGCTCGTCCCCGGCCATCGCCCGGCGGGCGCCGTCGAGGAGGTGCGGCGCTTGCGGGTCCGGCCATGGAAACGCTTCCAGAGAGTCGTTCTCCGCCAGCGGACAGGCGGTGTTCCAATAGCCCTCCGTTTGGGTGTCCCACCCTGCGCCCCACCAGTCGAAGCTCGTCCGGCCATCCGCGCTGGCGCGCCGGGAATGGTCCGGCTCGACACGCAGCAGGTGGTTGTCCAGGCGCGCTTCCAGATCGGGCACGGCGACGCCGAAATGCCCGGCGAGGTTGCGCGCCATGACAGGCGTGCAGTTGATCTGCGTGGGAAGACGGTCCACCGGCTGCCGCCAGAGCGCCCGGCGCATCCGCTCTTTTCGCGTCAGCTCCGGCATCGAGGTTCCTGGACCGCCGCCGGGCGCCTGCCCCGTGGCTTTCCTGTTTTCCGGATCGGATTCGGCGCTCATCGCATCGCAAGAAGGGTGAAGCGGGCGGCCTAGAAAAACCGGATGTAGAGGGCGACCACGCAGAGCGCCAGGAGGGTCGCCCACAGGCCGAACGAGCGCCACCAGGGCACGGCCGCAAGCTCGGCGGCGATTTCCGGCGGGAGCGTGCGGTCAATCCGGGCCTGGGCCGGGATCTCTCCACGGGTGCGAAACACCCACATGATGAAGAAAGCAAACGCGAAATCCACCGCCGCGCGGGCCAGGAAGGAGACTTCCGGGATCAGCCGGGCCGCCTCCGCCGCAGTGAAGAGCAGCGCCCAGGCCGGTCCGGCCAGGATGGCGATGAGGCTGCCCCGGGCGTTGGCGCGCTTGTAGAAGAAGCCCGCCAGGAAGAGCGCGCACACGGAAGGATACGCGATCGACCAGTATTTCTGAATGTAGAGGAAGATGGCCTTGAGATCGCGCAGGAAGAACCCCACCACCGTTCCGGCCACCAGCACCAGGAACGTGGCGATCCGGCCAAAGCGGATCAGGTCCTCGCTGCGCGCGTCCTTCCGCACGTAGTTCCGGTAAATGTCGAAGGTGACGATCGAGGAACTGGCCGAGAGCATCGAGGCAATGTGCGACATCACGCAGCCCATCAGCCCGGCCATCACCAAGCCCGCCAGCCCGGCGGGCAGCAACTGCTTCACCAAGGTGGGAAAGGACAGGTCCGGCCGGGTCAGGACGAACTCGCTCCTGAGAATGCCGGTGTCCGCGTTGTAAAGACGGAATGCGATGATCCCGGGCAGGACCACCAGCGCGGGCACCAGCAGCTTCAGGAACCCGGCGAACACCGCGCCCATTTGCCCGTGCCACACGCTTCGCGCCGCCAGGGTTCGTTGCGTGATGAACTGGTTGCACCCCCAATAGAAGATGTTGGCCAGCCACATCCCCCCGAAGAACACCCCAATCCACGACAACTCCGGGTCGTTCCAGGGCCGCACCATGTGGAACTTCTCGGGCGATCCGGCCAGGATGGCTTGGAGGCCGCCCCAGACCGTCCCGCCGAACTCCGGCGAAGCCGCCCCCACCTTGATCAGGCCGATCACGGTCACCGTCAGGCCCCCCAGGATCAGCACGCTCACCTGGATGATGTCCGTGTAAGCCACCGACTTGAAGCCGCCGTAGATGGTATAGCCCCCGCCGACCAGGCAGAGAATGGCCAGGCCCCACTCCAGCGGCAGCCCGAAGATCGACTGGATGGCCAGCGAGCCGGTGAAGAGCACCACCGCCAGCTCGATCACGATGTAGCCGATCAGGCTGATCACCGCATAGACCAGGCGCACCCGGTGGTCGAAACGCCGCTCCAGGAACTCCGGCATGGTGGTGATGCGGGTCTTCAGGTAGTAGGGCAGGAAGAACTTGGCGTAGAGGATCAGGGCGATGGCCGCGATCCATTCATAGCTGGCAATCGCCAGCCCGATCTCGAACCCCCGGCCGGACATGCCGATGAAATGGTGCGTCGAGATGTTCGCCGCGATCATCGAGCCGCCGATGATCCACCAGGTCAGGCTGCGGCTGGCCAGAAAGTAGTCGTCGGACCCTTCCTTCTTGCGCGAGGCGAGGATGCCGACGGTGGCGACGATCGCGAGGTAAACGCCAAAGACGAGATGGTCGAGGTTCATGGGTTGTTCGGTGGGAGTCTGGAGGAATCCGCGCAAAGTGCCAGCTTCGACAGGTGTCCGGTTTTGTTCCACCGGAAGTCGTCGAAGCCCGGCTTGACCCGCACTCCGCAGTCGGGGAGCACACCCGCCCTCGGGTGTGGCTGGACGCGCCTCGCGTCCAGCACCCTGCGCCTTCCGCGGTTCCGAGGCGT
>JAKLEJ010000259.1 GCA_022711695.1 Verrucomicrobiota bacterium
GGTGTCGGGCGGCATTCACATTAATGTCAAGGGCGAGGCCACGCCCCTGGTCAACACGGTGTTCCTGGGCATCGGAGCGGTGGTCGCCAACCTCCTGGGCACCACCGGCGCCTCCATGCTGATGATCCGCCCCTGGCTGCGCATGAACAAATACCGGATCACCGCCCTGCATGTGGTCTTCTTCATCTTCATTGTGTCGAACGTGGGCGGGTGCCTGACGCCGATCGGCGATCCGCCGCTGTTCCTGGGCTATCTCAAGGGCATTCCGTTCCTGTGGGTGGTGGAGCACTGCTGGCCCATGTGGGCGACCGGCGTGGGTTTGCTGCTGGCGATCTTCTACGTCCTGGACCGGCGGAACTACCTGCGCGCCCCGCAGGAGGTGCGCCGGCAACTGGCCGAACCCAAAGACGAATGGCGGTTCCAGGGCCTGCCCAACCTGGCCTTTCTCGGGGCCATTCTCGGGGCGGTGTTCCTCGAACACCCGCTCTTCCTGCGCGAAGGGATCATGGTCGCCGCGGCGGCGGGCTCTTACTTCACCACCCCGCGCCAGGCGCACGAGGCCAACCAGTTCAATTTCCATCCCATCCGCGAGGTGGCCATCCTGTTTGTCGGGATTTTCGCCACGATGATGCCGGCCCTGGACTGGCTGCGCCTGCACGCCGGGGACTACGGCGATCCGACTCCCGGGCTGTTCTACTGGGCGGCCGGAGCGCTCTCCAGCGTGCTGGATAACGCCCCCACCTACCTGAGCTTCCTCAGCGCCACCATCGGGGCGGTGGTCAATCCCGAGGCCGTCCGCCAGGCCCAGCAGATGGTTCAGGCGGGCCTGACCGACCCTGCGGCCCTGGCCGGCCCGCAGGCCGACCTGGTCCGGATGACCCTCGCCGGGGCGCAACGGTACTTCGCCGCCGCGGTCGCCGACCGCTCCCTCACCCTGGAGCAGGCGCAAATCGCCCTTCTGCTCGGCAATCCCACCTTCAACCATTTCATCATGGCCATCAGCGTGGGCGCGGTCTTCTTCGGGGCCAACACTTACATCGGCAACGGCCCCAACTTCATGGTCAAGTCCATCGCCGACCACCAGAAGGTCCGCACCCCCGGCTTTCTGGCCTACATCTTCCGCTACACCCTGCCCTTCATGCTGCCGGTGCTGCTGGTGGTGTGGCTGCTCTTCTTCCGCGTCAGCCATTGAGCCGGCGCCGCCGGGCCCGGGCTTTGGTTGGCGTTCCGGCTCTCTCTCTCCCCTTGCCGGCCGCGCCGGGGAGGATTCCCGCCGCGAAAACTCTTGAATGGGCCGGGCGTTCCACTAATCTGACCGGACATTTCAACAGCGCGCGACGCGTCCCCGCGGGGGCGGCCTGTTGAAGAAACAGACGAAGCAAACACGAAAACCAGAATTGAGCTATGGCACAGAGACCCTTGAATGTCGGTTTGGTTGGCGGCGGCAAAGGCGCGTTCATCGTGCACCCGCACCAGAAGGCCATTCACTTTGACGGCACCCGGCGGGTGGTGGCGGGCGCGCTGTTCCCGGATCCGAAGATCGCGCTGGAGGAGGCCGAGAAATGGCCTTACCCGATCAAGGGCTACGGTTCCTACGACGAGATGATCAAGGCCAACGCCAGCCTGCCCGAGGACCAGAAGCTGGATTACATCCTGATCGTGACCCCCAACTTCGTGCATTACGATCCGGCGATGAAAGCGATGAAGGCGGGCATCGCGGTGTTCTGCGAGAAGCCGCTCTGCCTGAACCTGAAGGAGGCCAACGACCTGGTGAAGACCTCGCGCAAGCTCAACGTGCCGTTCGGGGTGGCCCACACCTACCTGGGGCACTGGACCAGCCGGCTGAGCCGTTACATCGTGCGCAGCGGTCTGCTGGGCGAGGTGCGCTGGGTGGACAGCTACTACATCCAAGGCTGGCTGGCCACCAGGCTCGAAGCCACCGGCCAGCAGCAGGCCTCCTGGCGCGTCGATCCCAAGCGCGCCGGCGGCTCGGGCTGCGGCGGCGACATCGGCACCCACGCCCTGATGCAACTGCGCTACGTCACCGGCCTGGATGTGGCGCAGCTCTCCGCGCAGATGGAGACGTTCGTCGAGGGTCGGATGCTCGACGATCATTTCACCATTTACTGCAAGCTGAGCAACGGCGGCAAGGCGCTGGTGCGGGCGTCGCAGATCTGCATCGGCCACAAGAACGACCTGGGCATCGCCATCGCCGGAACCAAGGGCACGCTCCGCTGGCGCCAGGAGGAGCCCGAGAGCATCGTCATCCACCTTCCCAACCAGCCCGACCGCGTCTATTGGCGCGGCGCCGTCACCCCGGGCGACGGCTTCCTGCCCAAGGACATGCCGGCCGACCTCATGGCCGAGCCCACCATTCCCTCCGGACACCCGGAAGCCTTCCACGACGCCTTTGCGCGGCTGCACCGCTGCTTCGAGGCGGATGTGCGCAAATGGAAGGCCGGCGAGAAGTTCGCCTCCGACGGCTCGAAGTACGCCAGCGTCGAGGACGGCTGGATGGGCATCGCCTTCATCGAGACCTGCGTCAAGAGCAGCAAAAAGAAGGGCGCCTGGACCGCCATGCCCAGGAAGATCTGAAGCTGTCTGCCAACCCGGGCCGGCTCCCGCGCGACGGGAGCCGGCCTTTTTTTTGTTCGACAATCGCATCGCGCGGCCTTATGTATGATGACAGGAGCGAGGCGGAGAGACAATTGTTGCCGCTCGTCGTCATGCTGCTGACCGGCGCGGCGGTGTGGCTGGTCGTCCAATGGATCCGCACCGCTGCCTCCAAGCCGGAACCCTGGGACGCCCACTGGGAAAAGACGCTGGAAGAAGGGGACGCTCCGCCCGTTTGCGAACATTGTTCGGCGCCCTATGCCGAAACGGACTGGTTCTGCCCGGGCTGCGGGGCTTCGGTGGGGGCCTATAACAACTACAGCCCCTACCTCTACCTCTTCTCGCTGGGCGAGGGACTGCGCCGGGGCACCTCGGGGGCCGTCCCGGTCAACTGGCTGAGCGTGGGAGGCTACATGCTGCTGTCGCTCGCGTTCTTTTTCATCCTGGCCCCCATTTATTGGGTGATGCTGTGGCTGAACCTCTCCCAGCATGGCCGCCAGGCTTCCCCGGGGCCGGCCGCTTCCTCGTAAATCGGCATTGCCAGGGCCGGCGGGGCGGAAGGATACTGTCGCTCCCATGAACACGACACCGCTGACCGTGGTTGCGACGCTGAAGGCCAAAGCCGGCAAGGAAGCCATCCTCAAAGCCGAGCTCCTGGCCCTGATTCCCACCACTCGCAAGGAACCCGGCTGCCTCAATTACGATCTTCACCAGGCGATGGACAACCCGGCCGCTTTTCTCTTCTTCGAGACTTGGACGAGCAAGCAGCACCTGGACGACCATTTGGCGCGGCCGCATCTGCAGGCGTTCCTGGCCAAAGCCGGCGATCTCCTGGCGGAACCGCCCCAGATCACGCTCTGGGAGAAGATCGGCTAGATCGAGCGCGGTTGACAGGAGCGCGAACGGTGAGGCTCAACGGCATGCCGGCGGTTCTAAAGCCATCTGGACGCCCCGGCTGCTTCCTTCTTCCCATCCGGCAGCGACAAGGCGGCCACGGGCCGGAGGAGAGGGAGTCCATGCGCAAAGAAATCGACAGGCCATGACTCGAGTGAACATCGCCATCATCGGCTGCGGCGGCATCACGCTGCAAAACCACCTCCCCGGCATCGCCCTGTGCCCGGACACAAAGCTAACCGCGCTGTGCGACTCGGACCCGGCCGTTCTCGAACGAGCCCGCCAGCAGACGGGTGTGGGCGTGATCTCGACCGATTACCGCGAGATTCTCCGCCGGGAGGATGTGCACGCGGTGGTCATCGCCACCCCGAATTTCACCCATGCGCCCATCGCGCAGGCCGCGGCAGCCGCGGGGAAGCACGTGCTTTGCGAGAAACCGCTGGCCCTGAACGCGGCGGACGCGCGGGCCATGGCCGCGGCGGCGGACCGGGCCGGGGTGCGGCACATGACCGCGTTCACCTACCGGTTTGTGCCGGCGATGCGCTACCTGCGGCGCCTGGTGGCGCAAGGCGATCTGGGCGAACCCCGCCACTACCGGTCCTGCCGCCTGCAGGACTGGGGCACGCGCAACCTCGGCTGGCGGCAGATTCGCCGATTGGCCGGGACCGGCGAGCTGGGGGATATGCTCAGCCATCGCATCGATTTCGCGCACGTGCTGGTCGGGCCAATGAAACGGCTCGTGGCCCACCTGCTGAACCTGACTCCGGTGCGCGAGGGCGCGCCCAACGACACCGAGGACTGGGTGGCGATCGTGGCCGAGTTCGCCTGCGGCGCCAGCGGCGTGCTCGAGAGCAGCAAGCTGGCCAGCGGCCGCAACGAAAGCTGGCGCAGCCTGGATTACGTGGAACTCAACGGCAGCGCCGCCAGCGCCGTCTTCATCACCGGCCAGTGGAACCAGCTCCAGTTCGGACGGCTGGGCGGCCCCGGGCTGGCGCCCTTGCCCGTGCCGCGCGAGTTCTGGACCTGGCCGGGCAGCCCCCGCGACCCGCAGGCCGGCGATCCGCTGGTGACCTTTCGCTATGACCAGATGTGGGAGTTCGTGGACGCCATCCGCAGCGGGCGGCCCTGCGACAACACTTTCCACGACGGCGCGCGGGCGCAAGCCGTGATGGACGCGGCGGTAAAATCCGCCGAGGGAAGGCGCTGGGTGGAACTGGGAGGGGAGTAAACCGCGCAGCCCCCCAAAAAAACCTCACAGAACAGAAACTCAACCTAATCATGATCAAGAACGCAGTGGTGACAGGGGCCGGCAGCGGAGTCGGGCGGGCCATCGCGCTGGCGCTGGGCCGGGAAGGCTGGCGGGTGGCGCTGGTGGGCCGCCGCCGCCAGGCGCTCGAGGAAACCCGCCGGCTGGCAGCGCCGGCGGACAACCCGTTTCTGATTTGCCCGTGCGACGTGGGCGACGCCAAGGCCGTGGCGGCGATGGCGGCAGCGGTTCTCGAACGCCTTGGGCCGGTCGAAGCGCTCGTGAACTCCGCCGCAACCAACGCGCCGCGCCGCGCCCTCGAAGTCCTGTCCCTCGAGGATTACCATGCGATGATCGACGCCAACCTGAACGGAGCCTACTACTGCGTGCAAGCGTTCCTGCCCCAAATGCGCGCGCGCGGGTCGGGCACCATCGTGAACATCGTCTCGGACGCCGGCAAGCAGGCCAACCCGAAGGCCGGCCCGGCCTATGTCATGAGCAAATTCGGCCTGGCAGGCCTGACGCAATCGATCAACGCGGAGGAGCGCAGCCGCGGGGTGAGGGCTTGCGCGATCTTCCCGGGGGACATCGACACCCCGATTCTGGAGAAACGTCCGCAGGTCCCGGACGCGGCCGCGCGCGCGCGGATGCTTCAGGCCGAGGACGTGGCCGCCTGCGCGCTGCTGTGCGTAAACCTGCCGCCGCGGGCGATTGTCGAGGAGTTGGTGGTGCGGCCCCGCTAGGCCGGCCGCAAAGAGGCCCG
>JAKLEJ010000026.1 GCA_022711695.1 Verrucomicrobiota bacterium
GCCGGCGCCGGTCGTGACGGTCGAGCCCAACGTGGTCGATCTCTCGCAGGTCCAAGGCGACCAGACGCAGGTGAACTTCAGGATCGAAAATCACGGCCTGATTGCCGCCCAGGACGCGCGGTTCGAGTTCCCCAGCCACGCGAACTGGACCTTTACTCCGCTCCTCAAGGAACTCGGCAACCTGCCGCCGCACAGCACGATCACAGTCCCGGTCCTGATCGAGCGCAAGCGCGCCGGGAGCGGGCTCTCCCCCAAGGACGGCGGCAACAGCGACTGCTATCTCTGGCCGTACCTGGGCTACGAATACGTCTGCGGACCGCGGGGCATCCCCATCAAGGTGCCGGTCCTGCTCTGGGGTTTGGTGGGCGAGTGCAAGAGCAAGCCGGGCGAGAGCGGCTCCTCGCGCATCCCGCACCTGAATCCTCCCCGGTCCACCGGCGCCCTGCCGGACGACAGCACTCCTCCGGCCAAGAGCGATTTCACGTTCAGCGACAGCAAGAACTACGTGACTGCCGTGGAGGCGTGCAGTTGCGGCATCGACGATTGCTGGACATCGCAACTTGGCCTGCGCTTTGACTTGCTCGGCCCGATCAAGGACGCCGTCAACAGCATCCTGGCGGTGCAGGCGCCCGGCCTCAAGTTGCGCGGGTTGCGCCTGACCACGTCCATTACCGGCCAGTTCTGCAACTGCTGCGACGAAAACGGCAACCGTGGCTTGAAGACCAAGACCAAAGTCGGCGTGGGCATCGAAGTCGTCATCGGCTTGGGTTTCCAGCCGGAGATCGGATGGAAGATCGAGCAACCGCCCGCCTCCCCGATCGAGGCGAAAGCGGACCTGCTCGCGGGGGTCGAGTTCACCCTCTACGGCTCCGGGGAGTTGGAGTTGTCCACCAAGTGCCATTTCCAGGACCCCAGGCTCTGCATGAGCTTCACTCTGGGGGGCAAGGCATTCGCGGGGGTGAAGGCAACGGCCATCTTGTCGGTGGAAGAGGGAAAGCTCAAATACAAGGGCAGCGCCAAAGGGGCGGCCGGGTTCGAGACCGGATTGAGCCTGAAATACAGCGCCTGCAACGATCGACCGCCCAAGCTGGAAAGCTGCTTCGATGGCCTGGTGGCCAAGGTCGAGATCGAAGGCTCGATTACCGTGGGCCAAACCGAGCGCTACGTCAAACACGGCGTCTCGCGAACGTTGATCACCAACTCGTGTCTGCCGACGCTCCAGGCCCAGCAGCTCGCGCCGGCTCTGCCCGAACTCGACGCGGACGGCGTTGCCCAGATGCTCGGCGTGGCGAGCGGGTCGCGGACGACGCGGTCCCTGGCCGTTCCGGGGGTCGCTTCCGGCGCGGCCACCCGCAACGAATCGTTCGCCGCTGGCGCACGCCCGCGGACGATCACTTATGAATCGCTCCCGCCGCGGCCCGCGCCGGTCCCGTCGGCCAAGCCGGCCGGCCGCAGCGCCAAGGATGCGTCCGGCGCCGGGGTTTGCGCCACGGTGAAACTCCAAATGGAACAGGACGCCACCTTCACGCGGAAGGCCGTAGGCGCGACCCTGGAGATCGTCAACGAGGCGGAGGCCCCGCTCACGGACCTGAATGTGGTGTTGTCCATCTACGACGCGGCCGGTGAACTCGCCAACGACCGGTTCGTGATCCTGCCGGCCGAACTCGCCGGCCTGACGGTGACCGATCCCGGAATCCCGGCCACGAACGACCTTGCCGTCGGCCGCGAGCTCTGGGCCATGCCAGCCGCCAGCACCGGCCAGGCGCGCTGGGTCATCCTGCCGACCGACGCGGCGGCCACCAACGGGGTCGCGCAATACTACGTCGGCGGCGCCATGACTTACTTTGTCGGCGGTGTGCCCTCTGCGTCCGTGATGGCGCCGGCAGCCGTCAATGTCTATCCCAACGCGCGGCTCGTGGTGGACTACTTCCACCAGCGCGACGTGTTCGGCGACGATCCGTTCACCGACACGATCGAACCCGCGCAGCCGTTCTCGCTGGCCGTCATGGTGCGCAACACCGGCCGCGGCGCGGCGAAGAACTTCAAGCTCGCCTCCGCCCAACCGCGCATCGTCGAGAACCAAAAGGGCTTGCTGGTGGATTTCCAGATTCTCGCCACCGAGGTCGCCGGACACAATCTGACACCTTCGCTCACGGCGGCCTTTGGCGACCTCCAGCCGGGACAGAGCGCCATCGGGCGCTGGCTAATGACATCGACGCTCCAAGGCCTGTTCCTGGACTACCAGGCGACCTTCGAGCACGACGAGTTGCTCGCCGGCCGGGCGGCCTCGTTGGTCGAGTCCGTGAGCATCCATGAGATGAACCACCTGGTCTGGGCGGCCGGCGCCTTCGAGGACGGCCGCCCGGATTTCCTGGTGAACGAAATCCCCGACGAGCAGGACTTGCCGGACACCCTCTATCTGAGCGACGGGCGGACGAACCCGGTCGGCGTGGTCGAAACGGCAACCGTGGATGCGCCGCCCTCGGCGCAAGATCTCGTGGTCGAGCTCACCGCGCCGATGCAGGCCGGCTGGACGTACCTGCGCGTCCCCGACCCAGGCCATGGCCAGTTCATTCTCACCAACGTGGTGCGCGCCAGCGACGGCGCCCGCATTCCGCTCGGCACCAATGTCTGGACCACGGACCGGACATTCATCGGCATGGGCCGGCGGCCGGTCAGCGAACACAAGCTCCACCTGCTCGACTGCGACAGCGCCGGGGCCTACACGCTCTACTACGCGCTGCCGCCGCAGCCGGACACCGCCGCGCCCGGCAGCGCCGTCGCTGCGCTCCCCGCGCAAAGCCCGCCGGTATTCCAGGTCGCCTGGAGCGGCGCGGATACCAACGGCAGCGGGGTGGCGTTCTACGATGTGTTTGTCTCGGCGAACGAGGGCATGTTTGCGCCCTGGCTCCAGCGCACGCCGATGACCGCCGCGATGTTCTCCGGCGAGCTGGGCTCGCGTTACGCGTTCTACAGCGTCGCCACGGATCAGCAAGGCAATCGTGAGGCTGCGCCCACGACGCCGGATGCCGCGACTTCCGCCACCCTGACTAATCAGGCGCCCGCGCTGGCGCCGCTGGCAGCGCAGACCGTGGATGAGGGCGACACCCTGCGGCTCACCTTGAGCGCCACCGATGAGGAAGGCTCGGCCATCCGCTACACGTTGGGGAGCGGCGCGCCGCCCGGGCTCCTCCGGAGCGCGGCGAGCGGCCAGCTCACCTGGGCCACGACCGAGGCCGACGGCCCGAGCACGAACACGTTCACGGTGGTCGCCGCGGATAGCGGCATTCCGCCCGCCAGCGCCACGCAGCCGTTGACCCTCATCGTGCGCGAGGTGAACACCGCGCCAGTTCTCGCCGGCCACACGAACCGCACGGTCAACGAGGGCTCGCCGCTCACCGTCGCCAGCAGCGCCGAGGACTTCGATGTGCCCGCCAACACGCTGCGCTACCGCCTTGGTTCGGACGCGCCGCCGGGTCTGACACTCGACGCGACGAACGGCGTTCTGCGCTGGCGCCCGAACGATCGCCAGGGTCCAAGCACGAACGCCATCGCCCTCGTGGTCTATGACAACGGCTCGCCGAACCTGAGCGCAACGCAACTGCTCACCGTGATCGTCCGCGACACCCGCGCCGACTTCACGCTGGACGTCGGCTCGACCAACCTGCTGGCCGGCGCCAGCAACTCCGTGCCGCTGCGCCTCGACACCGGCGCCGACCTGACCAATCTGGCGTTCCTGCTGGAAACGGACCTGAGCCGGATCACCAATCTGGCCCTGCAATCCCTCGCGCCGGAAGTGGCGTCGTCGGGCCTCCGGCAGGTCGGCTCGAATCGGTTCCAGCTCCAGTTCGCCAGCCGGGACGACGCCTCGCTGCAAGGCAGCCTCGCCCTCGCCCGCCTGGCCTTCCAGGCCGTCCCCGCCGAGCATTCCGCCATCGTGCCGCTCACGGCGCAGTCGCTCGTCGGTTGGCTGCGCGACGGGCGAACGCTGGATCGCGGCGCCGCGGGCGCGGGCCGGGTCTTCGTGATCGGTCGCGAGCCGATTGTCGATCTGCAGCGCGCCACCAACGGGCTCGCTGTTCTCAGTGTCTACGGGTTGCCGGGCCAGCGCTACGCCCTCGCCTCGGCCACGAACCTGGCTGCCGCCCCGGTCTGGACCGCCGTTCGCGACCTCGTGCTGCCGGAGGCTGGCAACTGGACGGGAGAGTGGGCGCTCGCCGCCCCGCAGGGCTTCACGCGCGCGCTCGAAATCTCGGGCGCGTCGCTGTCGGTGCGTCTCACGGGTGACAAGATCGTCGTCGAATGGCCGGAGGACTGCGCAGGCTGCGAGTTGCAGGAGGCGGCAAGCCTGAACGCCGAGGCCGTTTGGACGCGTTGCCAAACGCAGCCGCAGTGGAGCGGCGGTCGCTACCGCGCCGAACTGCCAATGACCGGACTGACGCGGTTCTACCGGCTGAAGCTCAGCCGGTGACCCGGCCGCTGCTCCCGCATCTTCGGGCCCTGAACGACGCCGGACGGCTCGGGCGAAGGAAGGCGCGGCCTCCCTGGGCTTGACCGACTCGATCGAAAGTCCATCTTTGTGTCATGCGAAACGGTTTTGGCGGGAAACATCAGGGGCTCTTGCTCGGACTGTGCCTGGGGTTGGCCGCGCTGGGGACGACGAGCGGCGCGAGCGCCGCCGCCACGGTCGTCTATGGCACGGGCTTCGACACGACGGAAGGCTACGTGGAACTGGATCCCCTGGAAGGCCAGCAGGGCTGGTTGGCGGACGGGACCGGCGGCAATGGCGTCTATAGGGAGGCTTTCGGTTTTCCCGGCATGGGTCTTCAAGCGTTCGTCGGCGCTTTCCCCCCGGACGGCATCGAGGAGGAGTCGCTCTATGTCTGGCGGCCGTTCGATCTTTCGGGGGCCCTGGCCACCAATCCGCTGGTCCGGTTTACTGTGGACTTTCTGATCATCGACTCGACCGAGGAAAACGGGTTCTTCCGCGACGAGTTCCGCTGGAGCTTCTATTCCACGAATTTGGATCACTATTTCACTCTCACGCTGAATAACGCCGATCTGAGCATCGGCTATTGGCTGCAGAACAGCGCGGCCGCAACCGCGACCGGGCGCGCCTTCGTCAATGACCAGCGCTACGCCCTGCGGGTGGACATGGATTTCTCGCGCAACACCTGGAGCGCCTGGCTGGATGCCGTTCGGCTGGTCTCGGACGCGCCCATCACCCAGAGCGGGTTCCCCGCCAACCTGGGCGCCGTGGCCGCGGTCTGGGTTTACGAGTATCCGGTCTCGCCCGGCGACAATCTCATGGTGTTCGACAACTACCGCATCGCCCGGGACGCTCCCGAGCCGCCCCGGCTGACCGCGTTGGGCCGCGCCGGCCAGTCCTTCGCCCTGCGGTTGGAGGGCGATCCTGGCCGCCGCTACGCCATCGATGCCGCCGCGGACTTCTTCACCCCATGGACGCCCCTGCGCACCAACACCGCCGACGCCCTGAGCGGCGCGTTTGACTTCGTGGACAGCCAGGCCTCGGGCCCGCGCCGCTTCTACCGCGGTCGCTGGGTCCGCTGATCCGCCGCGGGCTGCGCCCCGTTCTTCTCGAATCCTGTCCCGCATGCCGGGGGGCCTCGCAAGAGGCTCCGGGGAAGCCGTGTCGGCCTATCAAAAGAAAGTGGAATTATTAAGATTCGATGGTATTATGAGTCAACGGTCAGTGAACGATTCCAGGCTGCTTGCGCGGGCGAAGGGCTTTTCCTCGCAGGCGCCTTCGGGACGCCGAGATGAATGCGGTCCATCAGCAAGACCTGTTGTCCGCCGCTTCCCGCAGGGTGGGGGGGATCGGCCAAGGCGAGTTTAGCCCGGGGGCGGCCCCGCGAGAGGGCGGGCAGGGGGACGATTCGCCCGGGGCGAATTTCCCTCCCGAGCCAGGCTTGTGGCAACAGATATTGGAATCGACGGTTTTACCCTGGGTGGTGTTGGCGGCATGTTTGGCAGCCACCTGCGTGGTCAGCGCCAACGCCGTGATTCAGGCCCAGGTGCGGGCGCGGCAGCGCTTCGGCGCGGCAGCCGAAGCGGTGCGACGGGAGTTGGAGGAACGGATGGCCGTGCCGGCGCAGGTGTTGCGTGGGGCAGCCGGCCTGTTTGCGGCCAGCGACCATGTCGGCGGTGAGGAATGGCGGCGCTATTACGGAAGTCTGGACCTGGCCGAGCGGCAGCCCGGGATCAAGGCGCTGGGCTATATCGAACCCGTCCTTCACACCAACCTTCACCGATTTCTCGCCGAGGCGCGCGCCGACTCCTCGCCGTACCACGCCCCCTCCGAATTCAGCGTCTGGCCGGAGACCAACCAAGCCGTCCACTACTTGGTCAAATACGTCGAGCCCTTCGCGCCGAACCGGCGAGCGCTGGGCTACGACATCGCCAGCGACCCAGTGCGCCGGCGCGCGGCGGCCGAGGCCTGCGAGAACGCGACCGCCGTCCTGACCCGGCGAATCCGCCTCGTTCAGTCTCCCGACAGTCCGGGGGCCTTGTTGCTGCTGCCCATCTATCGCACGGGCGTTGCCCCGGAGTCCCCGCCTCTGCGCTGGTCGACTCTTCAGGGCTGGGTTTACGCGGCGTTCGTGATGGACGAGCTGTTTGGCGGATTGGGAGCGCGCGAGAACGGGGCGGTTCATTTCGAGGTCTATGACGGCCCCGCGGTTCACGAGGCCAACCTGCTCTACCGGAGCGGGGATCGCTCGCCGGAGTCGGTTGCAGCCGCGAAGCCGCGGTTCAGCGTGACGAACGCCGTCATCCTGGAGCGCCGACAATGGACGCTGCGCTGTTGTTGTCCTTCGGGCTTCTTCGAGCCGGGTCGCGAGCCCATGCCCCAGCGGATAGCCGCCGGGGGGGTGGGAGTGAGCCTGCTGGCCTTTGGAGCGGCGTGGGCGCTGGCCAATTCGCGCCGGCGGGCGGTGACGCTGGCTGCCAAGATGACCGGCAAACTGCGCGTCCAGGAGGACATCCTCCGGGCCTCGAACCGGGAGTTGTCGGCAAGCCGGGAACGCCTGGCGCTGGTCGTTCAGGGAAGCAACGACGGCGTCTGGGATTGGGATATCGCCAGCAGCCGGGTGTATTTCTCGCCCCGCTGGAAAAGCATGCTGGGCTACGAGGACCACGAGCTCGAGAACGTCTTTTTCACCTGGGAACGGCTCATTCACCCGGAGGATTACGAACGGGCGCTGCGCACCGTGCGGGACACCTTTGGAGGACATCAGACCAGCTACGAGTTGGAGCACCGCCTGCGGCACAAGGACGGCGGCTACCGCTGGGTGCTGGCGCGGGGGGTGCTGCTGCGCGACGCCCGGGGTCGCCCGGTGCGGATGGCGGGTTCGCACGTGGACCTGACCGAGCGCCGGCAGGCGGTTGAGCTTCTCCAGGCCGAATACGCTGCGGCTCGCGTGCTGGCAGAGGCTGGCTCGTTGCCGGCGGCCGGGCCGCCGTTGCTGCGGGCCCTGGGCGAACACCTCCATTGGGACTGCGGGTTGCTTTGGCTGCTGGACCCCGCGGCCAAGGTGCTCCGGGTTGCCGCCTGCTGGCAGGCGGAGGAGCCCGAGCTCAGGGCCTTTGTGCTCCACTCCCAGACCGCGTCCCTGGCCCGCGAGGAGGGATTGCCGGGGGCGGCATGGGCCCGGGCGCGCCCCGTGTGGGCGGCGGACGCCGCCGCCCTGTCCGAAGAGCCTCGATCCGAGGTCATCGCCCACGCCGGGCTGCGGTCGGGTGTTGCCCTGCCTCTTCAAACCGGGGACCAGTTCCTGGGCGTCATCGAATGTCTCGGCCGGGAGCCCCGTGCTCAGAACGAAGCGCTGGCTCGCACGCTCTCGGCCATCGCCGCGCAGACCGGGTTGTTTGTCGCGCGATGCCAGGCGGAGGAGGCCAGGGGCCGGCTGGCGGCGATCATCGAATCCTCCAACGACGCGGTCTATGGGGAAAACCTCAAGGGCGTGATCACCAGTTGGAACCCGGCGGCCGAGCGGATTTTCGGATACAGCGCCGCGGAGATCCTCGGCCAGCCAACCTCGCTGTTCGTGCCGCCCGACCGGTTGAACGAGTTCGCGGCCATGCGGGAGAAAGTCCGGCGCGGCGAGCCGGTGAACAACGCGGAAACGGTGCGCATGGGCCGCCGGGGCAGCCTTCGGCTTCCCGTCTCTCTCACGCTCTCTCCCATCAAGGACTCGTCTGGGAAACTGACAGGCATCTCCGCCATCGCTCGGGACAACACCGAGCGCCACAAGGCCGAGGAAGAGCTGCGTTCGTTTGCCGCGCAACTGGAGCAGAGCAACCGGGACCTGGAGGAATTCGCCTTTGTGGCGTCCCACGACTTGCAGGAACCCCTGGGCAAGGTCCAGGCCTTCGCCGAGCTGCTGGAGCGCGAGTGCGCCGGTCAGCTCAGCCTCCGGGGCGCCGACTACTTGCGCCGGCTCACCCGGGCCACCCTGCGGATGCACGATCTCATCGCCGCCCTCCTGACCTACGCCCGCGTGCAGAGCCAGGCCCAGCCCTTCGGCCTCGTGGATTTGGACAAGCTTCTGGCCGAGACGCTGACCGACATGGACGACCGCGTGCGCCAGACCGGGGCTCAGGTGGACATCCAATCCCTGGGGGTGCTCGAGGGCGACGCCACCCAGCTCCGGCAACTGTTCCAGAACCTGCTCGGCAACGCCCTCAAGTTCACCCGTCCGGGAGTGGCGCCGCGCATCCGCGTCTGGCGTCAGACCGCCACCCCGGGCGAGGCGGAACAGCCGGGCCCGGCTCAGGAGCGGTGCCAGGTGGCCGTGCAGGACAACGGCATCGGCATCGAGGCGAAGTATCGCGACCGGCTCTTTGGGATGTTTCAGCGCTTGAATCCCCCCCACCTGTATCCGGGCAGCGGCATGGGCCTGGCGATCTGTCGGCGAATCGTCCTGCGCCACGGCGGCTCGATCCATGTTCAGAGCGAGCCGGGACAGGGGGCGACCTTCATCGTCACGCTGCCGGCGCGGCACTCTCACAAGGAAGGGTCCCCATGTTCAACGTGATGGCATGGCGGGCGCGCGTCTCGCTTCGTCGGGCTGCCCCGGCCCGCAGGAGGTCCCATGCCTGAGAAGCCGTTGAACCTGCTGTTGGTGGAGGACGATGAGGATGATTACATCATCATCCTGGAGCACCTCATGGCCCTGCCGGACGAGCGGTTCCATGTGGAGTGGGTCTCTTCCTACCCGGAGGCGGTGGTGGAGATCCTGAACAACCATCATGACCTGTTGTTCTTCGACTACCGGCTGGGGATGGACAATGGCATCGATCTGATCCGGGAGGTGAGGGGGCGGGGCTGTGTCACGCCGATCGTCATGCTCACGCGCTATTCGGACCGCTTCATCGAAGTGAAAGCGCGGCAGGCCGGGGCGGCGGACTTCCTGCTCAAGCGGGAACTGAGCCCGGAAAACCTCGCCCGGGTCATCCAAACCGCCCTGCGCCGGCCCGCCGAGCCTGCCGGACAGCAGGCAACCGGCTGAAAGGCGGGCTCAGCGGTTTCGCGCCGGAGAAAGCGCCCTATGGCCGCTTCGTCACAAGAGCGTACTCGATGCTGTCCACCAGCGCTTGCAGGGGCGCCGTGATGATATTCTCGCTCACCCCCACGGTGCCCCAATCCCGGACGCCGTCGCTGGAGGTGATCAGCACGCGCGTTCGGGCGGCGGTGCCGGCGACGCCATCGAGAATGCGCACCTTGTAGTCCGTGAGGTTGACCCGCTTGAGCCGCGGGAAGAAGCCGGCGAGGGCCGAGCGGAGGGCGCCGTCCAGGGCGTTGACCGGGCCGTCGCCCTCGGCGGCGGTGTGCGCGGTCTGGTCGCCCACGCGAACTTTGACGGTGGCCTCGCAAACGGACGCGGCGCCGCTGCTGCGGATGGACACGTGGTAGCCGTCCACGCTGAAGAGCAGCTCGGGATTGTGGTCGAGAATGCCGCGGATAAGGAGCGCCAGCGAGGCCTCGGCGGCCTCGTATTCGTAGCCGAGGTTTTCCCTCCGCTTGACTTCGGCGGTGATGGCGCGGGTTTCGGGAGCGTCGGGCTGGAGCTTGAACCCAAGCTCGACCGCCTTCATCAGGATGTTGGTGCGGCCGGACATGTCGCTGACCAGCACCCGGCGGTGGTTGCCGACCGCCTCGGGATTGACGTGCTCGTAGCTGCGCGCCACGCGGTCGATGGCATGCACGTGCATGCCGCCCTTGTGGGCAAAGGCGCTTTCGCCCACCCAGGGCTGCCGGGCCTCGTGCCGGACGTTGGCGATTTCATCGACGAACTGGGAGAGCTCCTTCAGCTTGGGAAGGGACTTGGCCGGCGCGCCGATCAGCCCCATCTTGAAGTGGACGATGGGGATGATGCTGGTGAGATTGCAGTTGCCGGTCCGTTCGCCGTAGCCGTTGATGGTGCCCTGGATGTGGGTGGCCCCGGCCTCCAGGGCGGCCACCCCGTTGGCCACGCCCAGCCCGCAATCGTTGTGCGTGTGGATGCCCAGGCGCGTCCTGAGTTTGCCCAGCGCGGTGGCCGCGATCCGGGTGATCTCCTGCGGCAGACAGCCTCCGTTGGTGTCGCAAAGCACGATGCAGTCCGCGCCCGCCTTTTCGGCCGCCTGCCAGGTGGCCAGGGCGTATTCCGGCTCGTCCTTGAATCCGTCGAAGGCGTGCTCGGCGTCGTAAATCACGGTCTTGCCCTGGTCCTTCAGGTAGCGGACGGTGTCGCCGATCATGGCCAGATTCTCGTCGGGCTTGGCGCGAATGACCTCGGTGACATGCAGCAGCCAGGTCTTGCCCACGATCGTCGCCACCGGCGTCTCCGCCTCGAGAATCTGCCGCATCAGGGGATCCTGCTCGACGGCCATGCCCTTTCGGCGCGTCATGCTGAACGCGGCGATGCGGGCGTTCTTCCAGCGGCGCCGGCTGGCCTGCTTGAAGAACTCCATGTCCTTGGGATTGGAGCCGGGCCAGCCTCCCTCGACGTAGTGCACGCCAAACGCGTCCAGCTTTTCGGCGATCCGCAGCTTGTCCAGCGCGGAAAAATTGATGCCCTCGCCCTGGCTGCCGTCGCGCAGGGTGGTGTCGTAGATTTCGACTTGCGGTTTCATAGCCCCCGTTCGCACGGGATGGAACTAATACGGCGCCGGCCTCGGACATGCAACGCGCAAAAACCAGAAAAGGCTTGTCATTTGCCCCGCGGCCTTCGAAGCTTTCGAAAATTCGCCAACTTGTGCCATAGCCTATGACTCCTATGAATCCTCATGAACTCATCCAAGGATGCGCCTGCTGCGGCGTGAGCCGCCGTCAGTTCCTCACCGGCTGCGCCGCCTGTCTCGGCTCGGCGGGACTGCTGGGAACCCCCGCCCTGCTCCGGGCCGCCGAGGACCCGCGCAAGATGCGGATTCGGATCGTCTATTCCCTGCACGGCCCCAAGCAAACCGGCCCGGACTGGCCCAACAAGGGATTCGACTTCGTGCCGGTGATGGACAAGATCAACTCCGAGTTGTCCCGCCGGTGCAAGAACTTCGAGTTTGTCGCGTCGCTCGCCACCGGCGAGGCCCAGGCCAAACAGATTCTCGAGGAAGACAAGGCCAGCGGGGTGGGCGGCTACATCGTCTATCAGATGAACTGCTGGAACCGCGTGGTCCAGACGCTGGCCACCAGCGCCAAACCGGTCCTTTACGCGGACTTCCAATACGGCGGCAGCGGCGGCTTCCTCGTTTATACGGCCGGCTTCCTGCGCGAGAACGCTCCCAACGTGGGCTTTGTGGCCTCCTCGGAAATCCGGGACCTGGTCGAGGCGGTCAAGTGCTTCGAGGTGGTCCGCAAGGGGGGCACGCCGGCCCAGTTTGTCCAGGCCACCGCCGAGGCGCGCGCCCGGCGCACCCCCAAAGCGGGGCGGTTGGCCTGCAAGGACGACGGCCTCAACACGCTGCCCATCGACGAATGCCTCAAGCGCTTCAAGGAATCCAAGATCCTGGCCGTGCGCGGGCAGGAATCCGGGCCGGCGGGCGAGATCATGGGCATCAAGGTCGTCCATGTGCCCTTTGCCGAGGTCAACGACGCCTGGAAAGCGGCGGACAAGGACGAGGCTCGGGCGGTGGCTGACGCCTGGACCAAGGCCGCCCGAACGGTCGAGGGCGTGTCGCGCGAGACGCTCGAGACCTCCGCCGCGATGTACCTGGCGGAAAAAGCAGTGATGAAGAAGCACGGCGCCTGCGGCATCACCATCAACTGCCTGGGCGGTTTCTACGGCGGGCACATCCACGCCTATCCCTGCCTGGGCTTCCATCAGTTGCTGAACGAGGGGTTGGTGGGCGGGTGCGAGTGTGACGTGCGCTCGGCCGTCACCATGGCGGCGATGAGCATCCTCACCCAGGGCCGGCCCGGCTACATCTCCGATCCCGTGATGGACAGTTCCAAGCGCCAGATCATCTACGCCCATTGCGTGGCCGCCAACAAAGCCTTCGGCCCCCAGGGCCCCGCCAACCCCTTCGAGATCCTGACGCACTCCGAAGACCGCCAGGGCGCCTCGGTGCGCTCGATCCTCCCGGTGGGCTACATGACCACCACCGTGGAATTCGAGCAGTCGCGCAAGGAAATCCTGCTGCACCGCGCCAAGGCGGTGGCCAACGACCCCGACGACCGGGCCTGCCGCACCAAGCTGTGTGGCGAGCCGGTGGGCGACTTCGAGAAGCTCTTCCGCTACTGGGACCAGTGGGGCTGGCACCGTGTCACCTACTACGGCGACCTGAAGGAGCCGGTCCACGCCCTCGCCGATGCCCTCGGCTGGAAAGTGACCGAGGAAGCCTGACTCGGAGGTCTGCCCGATCCGCAGGCGCCTGAGGCGCTCGGAAGGGCGCGTTGCTCCTCGCAGAGCGGCGCGGCCTCCGGCGGCTGGGTGTTGCCTCCGGTTCGCGCCTGCGGGCGGCGCCGCGGGAAACTCAGGGCTTCCCAGAAACGACGCCGGCTCCTAGAGTCAGCCCGCACATTGAAACGAGCATTACCCCATGCCCTCGCGAATCGGTTTTGACAACGACCGCTACCTGGAGCAGCAGAGCGCCGCCATCCTGGAGCGTGTCGAGCGCTTCCACGGCAGACTCTACCTGGAGTTTGGCGGCAAGCTGCTTTTCGATTACCACGCCTCCCGCGTGTTGCCGGGCTTCGATCCGAACGTGAAGATGCGCCTGCTCCAGCGGCTGCGCGACCAGGCCGAGGTCGTGCTCTGCATCTTCGCCGGCGACATCGAGAAACGCAAAATGCGCGCCGATTTCGGGATCACTTACGACACGGACGCGCTCAAGACGATCGACGATCTCCGGGAATGGGGGGTCTTGGTGCGGGCGGTGGTGGTGACGCGCTTCGACAGCCAGCCGTCGGCTGTTTCCTTCAAGAACAAGCTCGAACGCCGCGGGGTGAAAGTCTATACCCACGGCGTCACCAAGGGCTACCCGGCCGATGTCGAGACCATCGTCAGCCCGGAAGGCTACGGGGCCAACCCCTGCATCGAGACCGAGAGGCCCATCGTGGTGGTCACCGGTCCCGGGCCGGGCAGCGGCAAACTGGCCACCTGCCTCAGCCAGCTTTACCACGAGCACCAGCGCGGCCTCAGCGCCAGCTACGCCAAATTCGAGACCTTCCCCATCTGGAACCTGCCCCTGAAACACGAGGTCAACGTCGCTTACGAGGCGGCCACCGCCGAACTGCGCGACGTCAACCTGATCGATCATTTCCACCTCGAGGCCTACGGCCAGCCCGCCGTCAACTACAACCGCGACCTCGAGGCCTTCCCGCTTCTGCGGCGCATTATCGAGCGCATCACCGGGGCCGATTCATTCTACAAGTCTCCGACCGACATGGGCGTGAACCGGGCCGGCTTCGGCATCGTGGATGACGCGGCCTGCCGCGCCGCCGCCCGCCAGGAGATCATCCGACGCCATTTTAACTACGCCTGCGAGTACGCCCTCGGGCTGGTGGACAAGGAGACCGTTCACCGCACCGAACTCCTGCTGCGGGACCTGGGCCTGAAGACCGACGACCGGGTGGTGGTGCGTCCGGCGCACGAAGCCGCCCGGCAAGCCCAGGAGAGCGGCAAGGGCAGCGAGGGCGCCTTTTGCGGGGCTGCGATCGAGCTCAAGGATGGCCGGATCGTCACCGGCAAGAACTCGCCGCTGATGCACGCCTCGGCCAGCCTCATCCTCAACGCCATCAAGCTGCTGGCCGGCATCCCCGACACCCTTCACCTGCTTCCCCCTCTGGTCACCACCTCGCTGGGCCACTTCAAGAAGGATGTCCTCCAGGGCAAAATGACCAGCCTGGATGTCGAGGAAACCCTGATCGCCCTGAGCATCAGCGCCACCCTGAATCCGGCCGCGGCCACTGCCATCGAGCAGCTCAAGGAACTCAAAGGCTGCGATGTCCATCTCACCCATCTGCCCACCCCCGGCGACGCCGCCGGGTTGAGAAAGCTCGGGGTGAACGTGACCAGCGAACCCGAGTTCGCCTCCCGGCATCTCTTTCTCGCCTAGCCGCGGGGGCCGATTGTCTTCGCGCAGGGTCCGCGGCTTATGGCTCGATCTTCACCCACCGCCGCGACACCGTCGGCGGATCGGCCTTCGGCCCCGCCGCTGCCGCCGCGGCCTTGAGCACGCACTCCCCCGCTTTGGCTGGAATGGGCAGCGACACCTGGAGCCTCTGATCGCCCAACGGCCCCATTGCGAACGGCGTTCGCGAGCGGCTGAGCACCCGACCCGACTTGCTCTCGAGGGTCAGATCCACGCTCCCCTGGACCGGCCGGTCCTGGTCGTTGATCACCATCACCGGAAACTCGCGGCTCCCGCCGGCTTTGAGCGTGGGCTGGAAGAAGTTGATATAGACGCCCAGCGGCTTGAAGGCTTCGCCCAGGTAGTCCGCGAAATGCGGCTCCAGCCTGAGCCGGGTGACATCCGTGAAGTGGTCGGCCGTATAGACCGTGGGGTAGCTGCAGGTCAGATAGACGAAATGGATGATCCCGGCATGCTGCCGGTGCGCCCGCCAGAACTCCGTCTTGCCCGCCAGCAGGTAGGCGTACAGCGCCAGCCGTTCGCGGGCGGTCACGTTTGTTCCCATCAACTGCGCATACACATTCTCCGTCAGCACCGTCGGGCTGCCGTCGCGGTTGAGCCACAGCCAGCCGTATTCGTTGATGAGCGGCGCGTGCTTGTCCGAAGGCAGGCTGCCCGGCCGCGGCTTGCCGTCCATCTTCTCCAGGTCGCTCATCCGGAACGTCAGTTTGCCGAAATGGCCGCCAATCATCAGATAGGGATGGGCCTCGACCGGGTCGTTCGCATCGGCCGGCGCATTGTAGCTGTTCTCCCAGGGCCGCTTCGACAAATCGAGCGGGCGCACCGCCGGGATGATCTCTTTTCCAAAAATGTCGTCCCTGGTTTCGTTGTTGGCGTCCCAGACCGCCACGCTGGGATGGTTCCAGTTGTCGCGCAGCCAGTCTTTGTATTGGCGGATCATCTCGTTCGTGTTGTAGGAGCGGGAATAGCCCGGGTACCAGCCCGGACCGCCCGTCCACACGAAGAACTCGTTCTGGATGAGCAATCCGGCCTCGTCGCAAATGTCCAGCCAGCGATCGGGGACTGGCCCAATGCAGAACCGGAAGTAATTCCAGTGCATTTTCCTGGGAATCTCTCCAAGCAGCTTCCTCACCCACGACTCCTTCCAGGGCAGATCCAGGCAGAGCGGATCCTCGAAAAAGCGATGCAAGGTGATATTCGAGCCGCGCAGATAATAGACTTTCCCATTCAGATAGGCCCGCTTCGTCGCCCCATCGAAACGAAACTCCCGCATACCGAACCGGGTCGAGACCGAATCCCCGCCCGTGCCGGTCTCGAGCACGTAAAGAAAGGGATCCTCCGGCGACCAAAGCCGCGCGTTCGGCAGGGCGAGGGTCTGCGTGACCGTCCGCTCCTCGCC
>JAKLEJ010000260.1 GCA_022711695.1 Verrucomicrobiota bacterium
GTCCTCGGGCAGGTAATCCATGACCACATTGAACATGAACCTATCGAGCTGGGCCTCGGGCAGCGGGTAGGTGCCCTCCATCTCGATGGGGTTCTGGGTGGCCAGCACGAAGAACGGCTCCTCGAGGGGGTGGCGCAGGCCGGCCGCAGTGACCTGGTGCTCCTGCATGGCCTCCAGCAGGGCCGCCTGCGTCTTGGGCGGGGTGCGGTTGATCTCGTCGGCCAGGATGATGTTGGCGAAGACCGGCCCGCGCACAAAGGTCATCTGGCGCACGCCGCCCACGTCCTGGAGAATCTCCGTGCCGGTGATGTCGGCGGGCATCAGGTCGGGGGTGAACTGGATGCGCTGGAACTTGAGGTCGAAGATGCGGGCGATGGATTTGACCAGGAGAGTCTTGGCCAGGCCGGGGGCGCCGGTGATCAGGCAATGCCCGCCGGCAAAGAGGGCGATGAGGATCTGCTCGATCACCTCTTTCTGGCCAACGATGACCCGGCCGAGTTCCTGTTCGATCCGGGCGCGGCCTTCGGTGAGGCGCTCGACGGTGGCGCGTTCGGCTTGCTGGGGGGAGGGGGGCGCGCCCGCATGGGCGGAGGGGGATGGAGTGCTCATTCAGTGTGTCAGGGTATAAAAGAGGACGTTGATGCCGAGCGGATAGGCAATCTTCTCGGCAAAAGTGCGGAAGTAGTAGTCGTTCTCGCCCTCCCGTTCCCAGCCGTCGCCGTTGTCGGTGTTGTGGGTGGCCAGAACCATCAGGCGGCCCTTGTCATCGAAGAGCGCCCGGTGATGGACCTCCTGGGCGTCCTCGCGCTCCCAGGTGACGCCGCCGTTGTATTGGCTTTCGACGCCCAGACTGATGTTGGGGACCTGGGCCTTCGATTTGACTTCGAAGACGCAATGGTAGATGGGATGGTCCAGCTTGAGCTCGACGAAGGCGCGCTCCGGAAAGACCTGCCGCATGACTTCCTCGCAGTTCTCCCATTCCCGTTCGCCCCAGAAATCGTCCAGCCAGAGGAAGCCGCCGTTGAGGAGATGCTTGCGCAACGCGGCAACCTCGCGGGCGCTCAGGTAAAGACCGCCCGGCTCGACAATGTAAAGGAAGGGAAAATCCACCAGATCGCGGTCGATCAACCGCAGGACGCGGCCGTCGGGATCGACCTTCATCGAGGTCATCTGCTGGAGGCGGAAAGAAAGGTTCAGGTCGCTGTCGGGCAGGTCGGTCGCCCACCCGCCGCCGCGGCCATAGCCCTGGCGGTCGTAGCGGATGCGCGCGAAGGTGAAGACGTCCTTTTCGAAGGCCGGCGGGTTGGTCCAAACGGGGGTGCCGGTGCTGCCCGAGGGGACTTCGCGGGCAGTACGGATGTCCTCCTCGTAGCTGCGCCAGCCCCCGCGCCGCTGGGCCAGGGCGGCGACCGCCACGAGCAGGAGACCGGCGACCATGGCGCGATGAGGTCTCATGCCGCGCCTCCCCGAGGCCGCCGTCCGACCGCACGCCGTCCTGTCTGGAAAGCGCTCATTCAATGAGTCATGGCATAGAAGAGGATGTTGATGGCCAGGGGATAGGCCCGCCTCTCGCAGAAGTCGCGGAAGAACTGGTCATCCTCGCCCTCCCGCTCCCAGCCGTCGCCGTTGTCGCAGTTGTGGGTGGCCAGGACCATGATGCGGCCCCGGTCGTCCAGGATGGCGCGGATGTTCAGGTCCACACACTCCTCGCCGTCATGGGTTTCGTAGCTGATGCCGCGGCGGCCCGTTTGCACGTTGGGCGTTTGCAGGCTGTTCTTGGGGCCCTTGAAGTCGAAGACGCAGTGAAACAAGGGATGCTCCATGGGCAATTCGGCGAACGCGCGCTCGGGGAAGACCCGCTTGATCTCGCGCTCGAAGTTCTTCCATTGGTTGTCGCCCCAGAAATCGTCGGCCATCAGAAATCCGCCGTTGAGGAGGTATTTCCGGAGGCTGGCGACCTCCGCCTGGGTGAGTTGGAGCCGGCCCGGCTCCACCATATAGACCCAGGGATGCCCGGCCAGTTCCGCGTCGGCGATGTTCACGACCCGGCCATCGGGATCGACCTTGAGGGAGGTGACCTGCTGCAGCCGGAAGGAGAGGTTCAGGTCGCTGTCGGGAAAATCCGACCACCAGTGGCCGGCGCCCCAGGCGGCGTAATCCATGCGGGTGTAGCGCAGGCGGGCGAAGCTGAAGACGTCCTTCTCGAAACCCGGGCGGTTGGTCCAGACGGGCGTCTCGGTGCTGTGCGAGGGCGCTTCCCGAGCGGTGCGGCAGGTTTCGTAGATGGGGCTCCAGGGGTCGCCCCCGCCCCAGCCGCCCCAGCCCTGGCCGAGCGCCTGCGCCAGGGCCGCACACCAGATGAGGAGAACCGATGCGAGGCGTTTCATGGTCTTTGGGGCGGGGCTTCCGGAGGAGGGTTTGGCTGGGATGTCTTGCCCTGGTCGTGGATGTCCAGGAGCAGGCGGAGGGCCGCCGGAAAGCGCGGCGCCTCGGCCAGCGCCTCGAGCACATGGCGGCGGGCGGCAGCGTCCCCCTGCTGGTGCAGCAGGCGCGCCAGCTTGTAGTGGACTTCGGCGGGGTTGGGCGGGTCCAACTCGAGGAGGGAGCGGTAGGCCTGGAGAGCCGGGGCGGTCTGGCTTCTGGCCTCACTGGCGGCGGCCAGAAAGCGGTAGGGCAAAGGCACGAGCGGATCCACCGCCAGGTAGCGCCGCGCGTTTTCCTCCACCGCCGCCCAATCGCCGTCAGCCGTCGCCAACTCCATCAGTCGCCCATAGGCTTCCACAGCCCGATTGTCGCGCGCGGCCCATTGCGAAAGCGCCCTCCGCTCGGCGTGGGTGTCGCCGCGGGCGCGGTGGGTCTCGGCGAGCAGGGCGTAAGCGCAGTCGTCGCCGACGCAGGCGGGATAGAGGTTGGTCAATTTCTCGAGGAACGGCTGGGCCTCGGCCCATTTCTTCTCTTTCACCAAGGCGCCCGCCTGCCACGTCAACGCCCAGAAGTTGGTCGGGCGCGTCCGCATCCACTCGGCCCGCGCCGCGGGCGCGCCAGCCTCGGCCCGGTCCTCCAAACCCGGCTTTTCGAAATCCAGCCCCGGGGCCAGGCGTTGCGCCGCCGCCCGCGCGTAGGCCTCGAATTCCTTTTCGAGGGAGGCCATGGGGACCGTGCGTTTCTCGAGGACGCGGTTGATCTCGGCGCCCTGAGCGAGGTCGGCCAGGAGGGCGCGGAGGGTCTGGAAGCCGAAGCGCTCGGCCAGGAATTGCACGGCGAGCGAGGCCTGGTAGTAGGCGAACTGGAGATGCAGAGCGGAGCGCGGGTTGAGGAAGGCGGCGCTCAGGCCGGAGAGCGGGGCGAGCGAACCGTCGAGAATCATCTCGCGATAAACCGGGTTGATCTGCTCGCCCCAGGCGGGATTGGCCAGGCGCTCCTCGTAAACGGAAATGCCTTCGCTGAGCCAGCGGGGCATCTTGTTGCGGGTGAGCTGGAGGGTGACGACATGCGCAAACTCGTGCCAGAGGACCGCCTCCCAGTTGAAGCGCTGGCCGTGCCGCGAGGCTGGGCTGTTGGCGGTGACGACCGGGCCAAAGCACACGCCCAGAAAACCGTGGTTCTCCGGCATGCCGAACGTCCGCACCGCAAAGTCCCTCTGGTCCGCGAAGATCTCGATCGAGACTGGGTGTGGGAGCTCCAGGCCGTACCGGGCGCAAAGCCGCTCGCGCGCCGACTCCAGCAGCTCCAGCGCCCTCGGGCCGTAAAGGGCCGCTTCGTGGCGCGTCATCCTGAGGACGAAATGCCGGTTGGTGAGCGTCCGGTACTGGCTCATGGTCTCGCGGAGCCTCACGAGGTTGAGGGCGGTGACGTCGTAGCCGTCCTCGTCATGCACCTGCGCGGCCAGTTCCCAGCCTTCGCGGTCCTCCCCCAGGCGCAGCAGATCCTGGGCGAGCTGCGCCCGGGCCGGCAGGTGTTTGGGGTCGAACGCCAGCGCCTGGCGCTGCAGCGCCGCCCCCTCCCGGAAGCGATACTTCTGGGAGAGCTTGCGCCCCGCCAGGTGCGGGACCGCCGGGTTATTGGTCCAGTGCTTGAGCGCCGCGGCCATCGCCGCCTGTTCCTGCCCCGGCTCGTTGCGCAGGTGCGCAATGACCGCCTCGAACGCCCAGGCTTCCGGCCGCCACGGATTGACCTTTCGGACCCGGTCCAGGAGTTTGCCAGCCCCGGCATAGTCTTCGGCATCGATGAGATGGTCGGCCAGCAGGAGCAGGCAGCCCACGTGGTTGCTGTTGCGCCGGAGCGCGGACTCGATGGACGCCAGCATCAGGGGCGGCTCGCTTGGCGCGTAGGCCTGCGCCAGGCCCCAGTGCAGGTCGGGGTCGTCGGGAAGCTGCTTGAGGCCCTCCTGAAACAACTGGCCGGCCAGCCGGTAGTCGTGCTTGTCCAGAGCCAGTTCGCCCACCGCCAGGTGGACGTCGCGCAAGCCGGGCTCGGCTTTCTTGGCGGCGGCATAGAGGCGGTCCATGACCTGGCGGGGGTCGCTGCCGTTGAGCAAGGCCGCCCGACCCACCGCCACCAGGTCGCTGGCATCCCGGTAAGCCCAGGGGCGCGAGGTGACGAGCATGGCGATGTCCTTGATCATCGCTTCAGCCTGGCGCGTGTCTCCCAGGCTCAGGAAGACGTCCCGGGCCCGCAATCGCAGCCGCACGCTCGAGGTCTCCTGAGCCAGGGCATTGGTGACGATGGCGCGAGCCTCGGCGTAGCGGCCCACCGTCCAGAGGGCGTCCACCAGCAGAAGGCGCCACTGCTCGGAATAGGAGCGCTCCTTGTATTCGGCATGGGCAGCCGCCACGCATTCCGGGTAGCGGCCCGAAAGAAAGAGCGCGCGTCCCTCCTCGATCTCCATCGCCCGCCCCGCCGGAACGGCCAGGAGCCAGAGGCCCAGCCAAATCCACAGCGCTCTGTTCGGCCTGGCGGCCAACAGCGGACAGCGGACGAGCCGATGCACAAAGCGCATGGCCTAGGCTAGACGCGGTCCGCCCGGTTGGCAACCACTCGACGCCGGAAATCGGCGGGCGGACGAACGCCGGGCCGGCTCAGGCTCCGAAACGAGCCCTGCGGCCAGAGGGGCCTATGACGGGCGCAGCGTCTCCCCGGAATTCCCCGCCCGGTCAGAGCCGGCGCAGGAAGACGTCCTTGAATTGGACCTTCATCGGGGGGCCGGCATGGACCTGCAGGGCCAGCCAGCCCCGGGTCAGCCGTTTGGGATCGCGGTCGTCCAATTCGCACATGGGCGCCCCGTTGATCTGGAGCGCCACCTTGCCGCCGCGAGCCAGGAGGGTGTAGTCGTTCCACTCGTTCAGCCGCACGCGCTCGAGCAGCGTTTGCGAATCCCCCAGCGACCCGGTGACCTGCCTCTGCCCATTGGTGTCGATCAGGACCTGTTGTCCGCGCTCGGCCAGCACCTCGCGGAGGGTGTATTCCATGAGCACGCCGGTCCAGCGGCCATCGGCCGAGAAATCGGCCTGGACG
>JAKLEJ010000261.1 GCA_022711695.1 Verrucomicrobiota bacterium
CGTAATAGAACCCCCAGGGCTTGCGTTGCCGGGCGTAGAGCGCGGCGTAGAGAACCTCCGGTTGCCGCGGGTCCATCACCACGTCCGCGCAGCCCGTCAGTTCGTCATGCGGCTTGGGCGCGGTCAGGACGAGCCGCCAGGTCTTGCCGGCATCCACTGTCTTGAAGAGCCCGCGCTCGCCGCCGGGCGCCCAGAGCGAGCCCGCCGCGGCCACATACGCCACGCTGGCGTTGGTCGGGTGAATGACCACGTGGCGGATGGCCCGGCTGGCCGGCAGCCCCACATGCTCCCACTTGCCCCCGCCGTTGGTGGATCGATAGACGCCGTTTCCCCAGCCTGACGAGTTCCGGTCGTTGCCCTCGCCCGTTCCGATCCAAACCACCTCGGGGTCCGACGGGGCCACGGCGATTGCGCCGATGGAATGGACCGCCTGGTCGTCGAAGATCGGCGAAAAGGTCGTGCCATTGTTGACCGTCTTCCAGGCGCCGCTGGTGGCAAAGCCCGCGTAGAACACAAACGGATTGTCTGGATGGATCGCCAGGTCCGAGATGCGCCCGCCCATCACCGCTGGACCGATCGAGCGCGCCTTCAGGCCTTTGAGCAGGACTTCGCCCGGCGGCGCGTTGGAGGGCTCGCCGGTCCAGGCGGGCGGGCAGGACAGGGACAGGAGCAGCGCGGCGGCGGCGGATCGAAGGAGGAGCGCATTTGTCATACGGCCGCAAGTGTATCACGTCGCCGTGCGAGTTCAACGTCGCATGGAATGTGAGGACTCAGGAGGCGCGAAGCCGGGTTGTCACAGGCGGCTCAGGAGGCTAGAGTCGCAGGCGAGGCGCGGTCTGGGATGACCCCATCGGCGCTTGAAGACTACAGTGCTTGCGGCGAATGGCCCGCGCGCGCCGGCAAGAAGCGTTATGAAGAAGATGCAATTCGAACAGGCGAAGGAGGACGAGTGGCCGCAGTGTCCCTATTGTCACAAGGAGATCCGGCAGATCAAGTTCAAGACGCGCGGTTTCTTCACCAGCACCGCCGCCTATTGGTGTCCGCACTGCAAAGCGATTCTCGGGCTCTCGAGCACCTTCAACGGCTGAGCCTGCCGCGGAAACCGCCCGGCCGCGTTCAATGCCGGGGGCCGGACTCCACGGCCGGGCCGGCCATGAGCGCCTCGATGTTCTGACGCTCCAGCGCCTCCATCGTCTTTCGCTTTTCCTGGAAGCGGCGGTATTTTTCGGCGTCCTCGGCGCTCCAGGCATTGGCTTCCGTATAGTCCCCGCAGAAGGGCACGAACAGATCGATCCAAGCCGCGAGCTTGTCCAGTTCTTCACGGGACAGCCTGGCGCCTCCATGCCCTGATTCGAGCAGGGGCAGCAGTTCGCTCCGGATAGCTCCGCCGGCGCCCGGGGGCAATGGCGTGGGCACGGACTGCGAACCAATCCAGTTGACCACCCGGCCGTTGAACACCCCGAAGTAGGCTCCCACAGCCTCATAGTAGTCGGAAGGGGCGGCCTGGGTGAGGTTCAGGTAAGCGTCGCTCCAGCGACGCAGGGCGACTTTGTCCAGAACGGGTTCCCCGCGCAGGCTGAACGCGGGTCGATCGGCTGAGCCGTCCGCGGCGCGGGCCGCGGGCGAGCCCGCCGGAGCGTCGCCCCGAGCGCCGGCCCCGAAGAACGGCTTCCAGGGGGGATCGCGCTCGAGTGTCAGAGCGTCCCGCAGCCGGTCCGGGGTCATCTTGCGTTCGCGGTCGTGATGACATCGCACGCAATGGCGGTCGAGAATGGGCTGAATCTCGCGGGGGAAGCTGAATCCGCGCGGCGGGCCGTAGAACGGTTCGAGCGCCTGGGGGCCGGCTTTGAGGGCCAGGGAAACACCGGAGGAATACGCGCTTGGGGCGGTGTTCTTGTGCTCGTGGCAGCCGGTGCAGGACTGGATCTCTCCAGGCTGGAGGGTGCTCCAACTGCGCATCGTTTGCAGGGCGCGGTTGCGGTCGTCGAGGGCCTGGAAATACAGGGGCATGCGCGCTGGGGCCCTGAAAAACGCGGAGCCGTCCTCGTGAACCCGCGCGTCCCCCAGGACGATCTTCACATCCCAGGAGCCGTTGCCGATGGAGATCGGGGTGCAGACCAGCGCTTCGCCGGAAGGGCCGATGCTGCCGTTGTTTCCCACGCCAGCGGGGCGGTATTCGAGGCCGATCACGCGCAGCTTCTTGATCGAGCCGCGGGGCGCGCCCGCCAGCCCGGGGCCGGTGTAGATATCCTGCAGGTAGCAGAGCCCGCTCTGCTCCCGGTAGTCCGCCAGGTTCGGGCGCGTTGGCGGCGGCCGTCGCGGGGCCAGCGGCACGGGCTGGTTGCAGGGCATCTCCGGGTCGGCGGCCAGCAGTTCGCGCCGGCCGTTCATGTCCATCCAATAGATGGCGAAATAAGCGCTCAGTTTGCGTCGGGCGCGGTCCTTCTCCCACCCCAGGGGCGCGTAGGTGACGAGGAACTCGGTCTCCGTGAGCGGGAAGGGATACTGGAAGAGCTCGCCCCGCTGTCCGTACATGTCCTGGCGGTCGGCGGGGGTGGGCCGAATGGGGGCGACGAGCTGCGCTCCCGAGTTCTCCTGGCGGCCCAGGGCGGGATCGATGACCCCGAGCTTGCCGGCCTGGGCGGTGTGATGGCCGGTGAAGACCCCCAGCGCCCTGGCCGTGCCGGGAATGCCGCGCGTATGCACGATGGTGGTGGGGAACCACGATTGGTTCTTGTAAAACTCGGTCTGGCCCGTGCCATCGGGGTTCATCACGAACAGGGCCTGCGGAAACATCTGGCTGCGGTCGTTATAATCCCACCGCAGGTAGAGGACCCGGCCGTCGTCCAGCACCTGCGGATACAGCGTGTGCACCTGGTCAAAGCCCAGCCGCCGCAGAAAGCGGCCCTGGGCGTCGCACGTGTAGAGATTGCTCACCTCGGTCCACCAGCAGTCCACCGTCTGCACGCACCGCGTCGAGGCGAAGATGATGTCGCCGTTGGGCAGGTAGGCCGGCTCGTAATCGGCAAAGCCCAGGCCGAAGGTCACCTGCCGGATCAGACCGGAGGCCAGTTCCAGTTCGTAGAGGTGATAATCGTCGTCGTCCAGCGACTTCTTCCAGGCGAACAACACGCGGCTGGCGTCCCAGGAAACGGCGGGGTCCCGGATGGCCCCGTCGGGGTCCTCGAAGAGGGTCCGCGTTTTGGCGCGCGGCCCGTCCATCTCCACCACGCAAAGGGCCGAGCCGGGCCGAAAATGGCGTTCGTTCTGCGCGTCGGACTGCCCCTCCGTGTAGCCCAGGAACGAGGGCCGCAGGGTGGGATGCTTGGTAAAGACAATCCGCGGCCAGCGTTCCGCCAGGAGCCGAAGCCGCTCCGCGCGGCGCTGTTCGCAGATCCTGGCGTAGAGTTCGAGCCGCCGCGGGTCCGGCGACGGGGCAGGGGAGTCTTCGAGCTTCCGCCATTCCGCGCGCAATGCCTCGGCCTGTCCGCCCAATTCCCCCAGCGCGCGCTCCAGGAGCCGATCCTCGATGGCGGCGGGCGCATCGGTGGTAAACCAGTTCGTGAAACCGGGGCCGCAGTCCTGCAGGAGCCAATCCCAGGCCTGGGCGAACTCGTCCTGAAACGCATGCCAGACGGACAGAGCCCGGTCAGTCTGAGCCGCAGGCGGCAGCCCCGCCGCCCGCAAGCCCTCGCGCGAACTCACGAGGGTCTTCTGCCACGTGGCCTCGCGGGCATAATACTCCCGGCCCAGGGTCTCGCCATTGAGCAGCGCCCAGGCCCCTCCCAGCGCCAGCCACGCGCATAGAGTCCGCAACCGCCACCGGTCCATGTTCGCATTGACGCTTCCGTGGTTCCTGCCATTCGAGGATCCGGACTGCATAGGAGGAGATCGGGGGTTGTTCCGGCCATGCGCCCCGTTTAACGGCGGGCCTCGAAGCCGGGCAGAACCTCCTTGCCGGCGCAGTCCAGTACGCGAAGCTTCAGCCGGCGCCGATCCGCCTCCAGGATCATCACCGTGGCGCTATTCGTTTTGGGGCCGCCGCCGATGAAGACCGGATACGGATTCCCCAGGCTCCGGGCCGGATGAAACGCCCGCACATGCGTGTGCCCGCTGATGCCCAGGTCGGCCTTCTGAAGCAGGCGGCTCCAGGCGAGCTCCCAGGACGGGCGGTTGACGGAGTTCGTGGCCGCGCGGCCGCGATGCAGCGGGATGTGGTGCGCCACCACCCGCCAGGACGCCCGGCGGTACTCGCGCGACTTCACTTCACTTTCCAGCCATTCGGATTCCTCCCGGCGAAAGCGCTCGAAATCCACCAGACCCGCGTAAACCCAGTGTTCGTCCGGTTTGTCCTCGCCGTAATCCAGCACCACAAAGCGCACCGGGCCGGCGGTGAAGGCAAAGTAGGGCTTTCCGCCCGGCCACCCCAGCCAGGCCGGCAACTGCCGCGCAAAGGCCCCGCGCGTCTCGTGGTTGCCGCGCAGAAAGAAGGCGGGACGGCGGTCCGCCTGCGCCCCCTGGGTGTAGGCCGACAGCACCGACAGCGTCGGCGCCGCCGTCATGGGGTCGGCAAAGCAGTCCCCGTTGAACAGGCTGAAATCGAATGGGCCGTCGCCGGCCGCGCGCCGCAGTTGCCGGAAGAGCCCGATGTCATTGTGGAGATCGTTGAAGATCAACGCCGACACGTTCTGCCCCGGCGCGGGCAGCGTCTGAAATGACGCCGCCTCCGAGCTCCACTCCGGGCCGAACTCGACCTTGTAGGCCTGGAACTTCCGGATGGGCTTGAAGCAGACGCGATACCAGTAGTTGGTTCCCGGGCGCAATCCGTCCAGCACCACGCGATGTTCGGTCACGTTTGCGGCGCGCAAGCCGTGGATCGACGTGTCCCGCTTCGAGCCCAGCGCCGTCGTCTCGCCATACTCGACCCATCCGTAGGCCGGCTCATGCGTCTGCCAGAGCACGGCCATCGATGTGGGCGAAAGACACTGAAGATACGGGGTCTGGGCGAACCCGGAAGCCGGGGTTGGCGCGTTCGTGCCGAGGGTTTCCTGGGCGCCCCTTAGCGGGGCGGCGCAGGCCATCCATCCCAATGCCAGGACAACGAGAATGCCTTTCATGATCGCACGTCTGTCTTTCCACAGACCCTACCACAAGACCTGCCGGGGAATGGAACAGAAATCGTCCGGCCCGAGTCCGCGCATCCCCTGTGCCGCCAGCCGGCGGCGCGTTCGATTGTCGCTGGCGCGGCTTCGTCCCTCTGGCGTGGATTCAAGACTTGCCATGGACACCCCGCGGGCCGTGAGGCATACTGCCGCCATCGCCATCATGAACAAGAAACAGACCGTCTCCCGCCGGGCCGCCCTCAAGGGACTGGGCGCCACCGGGGTGGCCATGGCCTTTGTCCAGCAAACCGCCGGCGCCGCCGCGGCGGGGCCGCAGGACCCGCCCTCGACCGCTCGTGCCTCCGAGGCCCGGAAGCTCATTTGGGATCGTGTCTTCGGGACGCCGCTGA
>JAKLEJ010000262.1 GCA_022711695.1 Verrucomicrobiota bacterium
CGGTGATGCTGCCAGTAATTGCGCATGACGAAATCGGGCTGCTGGCGCAGTTCCATCTCCGGAAGGGCGAGGGTGCGGGCCCGGGGCACGACCTCGCCGAACTCTCCGGGCATGAACCAGCGCACGCCCAGCCGATGCAACAGTTCCACGACCGCGTAGCGCGTGCCGTAATAGGGCCCGGTGTCGTTGCCTGCCGCCACCAGGCGGTCGCTGCGCACGGACAGGACGAAGCCTTCCTCGCGCAGTTGCGGCGTTAGCCCGGACGGGATCCTCAGATCCTCGATCTGGCGGGTAAGCCGGCTCGAGCCCACCAGGACGAGCGGGCTGGAAGGGGTTGCCGCGTCGGTCACCAGCGGCAGTTCCGCGCCGGTGATCTTGCGGACGTAATGCTGGAGTTCGCGGGCGGCGGCGCGGGCGTTTTCGGACGCCGCTTCGGCGATCACGAGAGTCGCCGCCGGGCGCCCGTCCCTGACCAGCACGAAGTCCCGGGCAGGCAGATCGAAGGCGGTCAAAACCACGAGGACCGCGAGCGCCAGCGCAGGCCGGTTGCCGCGCGCGCTGTGAGCAAGGAGAGTTGTCATGAGTTGTTGGACGCCGCGAAGACCGGCTTGATGCCTCGGCAATCGGGTGGCGTCGGCCCCACTTTATCCGCGGCCGGACTTCTTCCGTCAACCGCGCAGTCGGCGGGTCTCCTTCGGGTTCGGCATCTGGATGGACCACGATTGGCGCAAGAACGGCTGGAATGTCGAAGACGTGTCGAAGAACTATTTCACGCCTGAAGCGTTCGAGGCCAGCGTGCGCGCCGCGTTGGCGACCGCTGACGAATACGTCTGGATCTACACGGAGACCCTGCGGTGGTGGTCCGACAAGGGCGGCCCGGTCAAAGTTCCCCCGGCCTATGCCGAGGCCCTGCGCCGGGCGCGGACGAAGTAAAGCCGGGGCGCGTCGCAGCCCCTGTCCTGGGAGCGGCTGGGACCCGCGCGCAGCTCCGCCATTCGCCGCCTGCGGTTGACACTGCCGAGCGAAGGGGAGTTTAATCGCACCCATGGAATCCACGAGCCGGCCCGGGCAAAGGTTTCTGCCCACCCGCTGGACCGTCATCCTGGCGGCAGGCCGGCAAAGCTCTGCCCAGGCGCAGGAGGCGCTGTCGATCCTCTGCCGGACGTATTGGCAGCCGATCTATGCCTATGTGCGGCACAAGGGGCACAGTCCGCCCGATGCCGAGGATCTCACCCAGGAGTTCTTCAGCCGGCTGCTGCAGAAGCATTACCTGGCTGGCCTCCAGCGCGAGGGCGGGCGCTTCCGCAGCTTTCTGCTGGCGGCGGTGAACGGCTTTCTGGCTAACGAATGGGACAAGGCTCGGGCGCAGAAGCGCGGCGGCGGCCAGAAGATGCTGTCCATCGACCGCGACACGGCGGAGTCGCGCTACCACCTGGAGCCCGCCCACGAACTGACCCCGGAGCGCATCTACGAGCGGCAGTGGGCGCAGGCCCTGCTCGACCAGGTGCTGAAACGCCTGGGCGAGGAGTACCGGCAGGCCGGGAAAACCGCCCTCTTCGAGAAGCTCAGCGCCAGCTTGAGCCAGCCGCGGGGCGCTGTGCCTTACGCGCAGATCGCCCGGGAAATGGACTCCACCGAGGCCGCCATCAAGATGGCCGTGCAACGTCTCCGCGCCCGCTATCGGGAACTCCTGCGCGCCGAAATCGCCGAAACCGTCGCGTCCCCGGCGGAGGTGGAGGACGAGATCCGTTTTCTGTTTTCGACCTTCCTCCCGTGAATCTTGCGTTACCTTCGCCGACCTTTGCTTAGGGAAAGGGCGGAAGAAAGAATGTGAAGATGGAGAAAGGCGCATGTATGAACGAGATTCACAAATGTCCGCAGTGCGGCAACGAGCTGCCGGCCAACACCCCGTCCAGCGCGTGTCCGCGGTGTCTTTTGCAGGTGGGGCTGGGGAGCCAGCCCGATGCGGGCGGCGGGACCGCGCCGATGGCGCCAAAGCATCAAGCTCCTGATCTGGAGGAAGTTCGGAAGCTCTTCCCTCAGCTTGAAATCCTGGAGCTGCTGGGGCAAGGCGGCATGGGCGTGGTCTATAAGGCCCGCCAGCCCAACCTGGACCGTTTGGTGGCGCTCAAGCTCTTGCCTGCGGACTCCGCGCGCGACGCCGCGTTTGCCGAACGGTTTGCCCGCGAGGCGCGGGCCCTGGCCCGGCTGAACCATCCGAACGTGGTGGCGGTGCACGACTTCGGGCAGATCCAGGGCCTCTGCTATCTGCTCATGGAGTATGTGGACGGCGCCAACCTGCGCCAGGTGGAACTGCAGGGACGCCTGACGGCGAAGGAGGCGCTGCGGATTGTCCCCGACATCTGCGAGGCGCTCCAATACGCCCACGACCAGGGGATCGTTCACCGCGACATCAAGCCGGAGAACATTCTCCTCGACAAGGGCGGCCGGGTGAAGATCGCGGATTTTGGCCTCGCCAAGCTGCTGGGGAAAGGGGACCGGGATCGCACCCTCACCGCCGAACGCCAGGTGATGGGCACGCCGCATTACATGGCGCCGGAACAGGTGGAGAGGCCCCTCGAGGTGGACCACCGCGCCGACATCTACTCACTGGGCGTGGTGTTTTACGAGATGCTCACCGGAGAACTCCCGCTGGGCAAGTTCGCTCCGCCGTCGCAAAAGGTGCAGGTGGACGTGCGCCTGGACGAAGTCGTGCTGAGGGCGCTGGTCAAGGAGCCGGAACGCCGCTACCAGCACGCCAGCGAAGTGAAGAGCGATGTCGAAACCATCGCGACCACTCCAGGCACTGCGCCGCCGGCGGCCGAGGTCCTCCAGGCGCAGGCGTGGGAGGCGGCCCGTCGCCAGGTCCGTCCTGCCGGCACGGGGCTGCTCGTCACCGGCATCCTCAACTGGGCGCTGATCGTGGTGTATTCGTTGATCGGCGCTTATGTGTTCGCCAACCTCAAACCGGGGCAGGGGATGACGTCGTTCGTGCTGGCGATGCTGGTCGCGGTCGTCTCGAGTTCATTGATGATCCTCGGCGGCATCCGGATGAGGTCCCTGGAATCCTACCGCCTGGCGGTGGCCGGCGCGGTTTTGTCGCTGGTCATTTCGCCCGGCAACCTCGTGGGCCTGCCCATCGGCATCTGGGCGCTGGCCGTGCTGTCGCGCCCGCAGGTTCGCCAGGTGTTCAAGCAGGCGCCCCCTTCGGCGGCGGCGCGCCTTAGCCTGGCCAATGCCGCGTTGGCTGCGCCCGTGCCCGGCGCCAGCGCCAGGGGGTGGTTTTTTGGGGTGGCGGCAGTGGTCGTGGGGGGCTTGGCCTGCTGGTCGTTCTCACGGTCCTTGCGCTCGTTGTCGGCATGACCCTGCCTGCCCTGACCCGGGCGCGACACAAGGCGCAGACCCTCCAGGCGGCTTCGGCCGAGACCTTGCTCAGATCCTTCAGCACCGCCGACGCCGTGCTCTCCAAGGAGTGGATCGTCACCAACGGCGGGTGGCAGGCGGACTGCGCCAAGCCTCAGACGCTTCGGCTCTTCGAGGTGGCCAACCCGGACGTCGAACAGTGCACGCTGCTCTATCGCGCCCGCCTCAGGACGGAAGGGCTGCAAGGCCGGGCCTACCTCGAGATGTGGTGCCGGGTTCCCGGTTACCCCGAGTCGTTCTCCCGTGGACTCGACAACGCCGTCAGCGGCACGACCGATTGGGCGGCATGTCAGACGCCGTTCTTCCTCAAGAAGGGCCAGAAGCCCGACCTGGTGCGGCTGAACCTCGTGGTGGAAGGCACGGGCAGGCTCTGGGTGAGCAACGCCGCGCTGGCGCGCCTTCCCTTGCGATAGGGGCTGCGCGAACCCGCGCCTTCCGAGCGCGCGCGGGGTTCTTCGCCGCAGGATGCGTTCGGATCGCCTTGGGCTTCCCGGCATTGGCCGGGAAGCCCTTTTGACCGCTTCCACTTGACGAACGGGCCCGTTTCCATTAGCCCCAAGCGCAATGAAACGGAATACCGCCGCAACCAGCGTTTATTGTCCCGGCCATGTCGGGCAGGCGGCGGAAAACCTGGCGGCGGCCGCGCGCGCCTCCTAACCCCCCTCTCCAATGGAACTGAAGACCCTTCTTGTCATCCTGTCCCTCGTCGCCTTGTCGGCGCCGGCTGCCACCCCGGGCGCGGAGGCCGGAGCGCCGGCCCGCGCCGGAAACCCGGTCTTTCCAGGCTGGTACGCCGACCCGGAAGGGGTCATTTTCGGCAAGGAATATTGGATCTATCCGACTTACTCGGCGCCTTACGACCAGCAGGTGTTCCTCGACGCCTTTTCGTCGCCGGACCTGGTGACCTGGACCAAGCACAACCGAATCCTGGACACCAACGCGATCCGGTGGGCGCGCCGGGCGATGTGGGCGCCCGCCGCCATCGAGAAAGGCGGCCGCTACTTCCTGTTCTTTAGCGCCAACGATATTCAGAATGACCGTCAACCCGGCGGCATTGGCGTGGCGGTGGCGGACCGCCCCTCGGGCCCCTTCAAGGACCACCTCGGCCGGCCGCTGATCGATCGCTTTCACAACGGCGCCCAGCCGATCGACCAATTTGTCTTCCAGGACCGCGATGGCCAGCACTACATGATTTATGGAGGCTGGCGCCACTGCAACATCGCCAGGCTGCGCGGGGATTTCACGGGCTTCGAGCCGTTCCCCGACGGCGTCACTTTCAAGGAGATTACGCCGCAAGGCTACGTGGAAGGCCCGTTTCTTTTCCTCAAGGATGGCAAGTATTACTTCATGTGGAGCGAAGGCGGCTGGACAGGCCCAAACTATTCGGTGGCCTATGCCATCGCCGATTCTCCGCTGGGGCCGTTCCAGCGGATTGGGAAGGTGCTCCAACAAGACCCGAAGGTCGCCACGGGCGCGGGACATCATTCCGTGCTCCACCCGCCGGGGTCCGATTCGTGGTTCATGGTGTATCACCGCCGTCCCTTGGGCGACCGCGAAGGCAACCACCGCGTGACCTGCATCGACCGGATGGAATTCGACGCCCAGGGCCGCATCCGGCCGGTGACGCTCACCTTTGAAGGCGTGGCGCGGCAGCCGCTGCCCTGATGGCTGATCGCCTGTCAGTGCCGCTCCGCTCACTGCGCCCCCCTCAACGAAGACCCTGAACTCCCAGACTATGAAGTCCCTCCTGATTCTGTTTGTCGGTTCGGCGGCCGCCCTTCAGGCGGCCTCGGACTATCCGGTCAAGCCTGTGCCGTTCACCGACGTCCGCATCACTGGCGGCTTGCTTGCCTCCCGCCAGGCCACCAACGCCGAGGTCACGATGCCCTTCGCGTTGGGCCAGTGCGAATCTTCGTTGCGGATGAAGAACTTCGACCTTGCCGCCGAGACGATGCGCCGGCGGGCGGCCGGAGAAACGAGCTTCCATAACAAGCCGCCCACGCAGTATCCGTTCGACGATTCGGACGTGTTCAAAGCGGTGGAAGGCGCGGCGTTT
>JAKLEJ010000263.1 GCA_022711695.1 Verrucomicrobiota bacterium
AAACGTTCCTCGTTCGCCCTCAACGCTTTCCGTCACCGATTCCCGCCTCCGGGAAAACGCATAGCAGGCTGAGAACGCGCAAGATACGCTACCGCGCGGCCTCGCTGCGCGCCCAGCGATCGGCCTCCAGGATTTGGTCGAGGGTCGGGTGCGAGACCGCCTGGTGGCGGTCCATCGTGCGGCGGACCAGTTCGGTGATGCCCGGGAAGCTGAGGCGCCGGTTCACGAACGCTTCGACCGCGATCTCGTTGGCGGCATTGAACACCGCCGGCAACGTCCCGCCGACTTCGGCCGCCCGCCGCGCCAGGAGCAGGGAGGGGAAACGGTCCGTGTCCGGCTCCTCGAAGGTCAGTTTGCCCAGTTTGGCAAAATGGGTCTGGACGCGACCGCTGGGCATGCGCTGAGGATAGGTGAGGGCGTATTGAATCGGCAGGCACATGTCCGGCGTGGAAAGCTGGGCGATGATCGAGCCGTCCACGAACTCGACCATGGAATGAACCACGCTCTGCGGATGAACCACCACCGACACCCGGCCGATCTCGACGTTGAAGAGCCAGCGCGCTTCGATCATTTCGAGGCCCTTGTTGAAGAGCGTCGCCGAATCGATCGTGATCTTTCGGCCCATCACCCACGAAGGATGTTTCAGGGCGCGTTCGACGGTGATATGGGGGAATTCCTCCTTGGGAGTCGAGCGGAACGGCCCGCCCGAGGCGGTCAGCCACAGCCGCCGCACCGATTCCGGCGGCTTGCCGTCGAGGCATTGAAAGATCGCCGAGTGCTCGCTATCGACCGCCAGCACCTTCACGCCGTGCCGGGCCGCTTCCGCCATCACCATTTCCCCGGCCATGACTAGGATCTCCTTCGATGCCACGGCGATGTCCTTGCCGGCGCGGATGGCGGCCAGCGCGGGCTGGAGCCCGGCGGTTCCGACAATCGCGATGAGCACCACGTCCGCTTCCGGCATCGTGGCCAGCTTCAGCAGGCCCTCGCTGCCGGAGTTCACTTCAGCCCCGGGCCCGAGGGCATCGCGGAGGGCGCCGGTTTTCGCCGGGTCGTGAATGCAGACCGCTTGGGGGCGGTAGCGGCGGGCCTGTTCGATGAGAAGCTGGTCGTTGTTTCCCGCCGCCAGACCCACCACTCGAATGTGCTCCGGCAGATCGTCCGCCACTTTCAAGGTGCTCGTGCCGATCGACCCCGTGCTGCCAAGCAGGACGACTCGCTTCATCTGGTCAAAACGTGCCTCAGGTAAAGATACATCAAAGGGGCATTAAAAAGCAGGCTGTCCATCAAGTCCAGTATTCCCCCGATGCCCGGAAACCACTGGCCGGAGTCCTTCACCCCGGCTTCGCGCTTGAAGATGGACTCGATCAGGTCGCCCACCACCGCCGCCAGGCTCAGCACGATCCCCAGCACCGTGGCATGGAGGAGGTTCATCCCGTAGAGCCGGTCGCCGGCCAGGTGCGCAAAGAGGATGCTCAGGCCTGTCGAAACCACGAGGGCCCCGGCGAATCCCTCCCACGTCTTGCCCGGGCTGATCCGCGGGATCATCTTGTGCCGCCCGATCAGCGACCCGGTCACATACGCGCCCACGTCGCTGAACTTGGTCACCAGGATGAAGTAGAAGATGTAGAAGTTCCCGTCGATGGCCACGCCGTTGACCGCCGGGAAGAAGTGGAGTTTCTGGATGAAGTTCAGCAGCCAGGGGACATACATCAGCCCCAGCAGCGTGGTCGAAATGCTCACCAGTCCCACGGTGGTCTTGGAAAAGAACTGCCTCAAGCACAGGCCCAGCACAAAGACGATGAGAATGCCCGTCTCGAAGTCGTTGGCCTTGGCCGGAATGCGGTTGAGCGGCACTACCCAGCCCTCCAGGTAGGCGAAGGTGCTGGCCATGAGCAGGAGCCCGCCGACGATGCCCCACGTCTTGAAGCATTGCAGGCCCCGTTTCTCGACCAGCCCGTAGAACTCGCGCAGGCCCAGCCCGGCGATGCCAAGCATCAGCCCCAGGAACAGCAGCTCCGCCACCAGGTTCCTGCCCGCAAAGATCGCCCCCAGCACCACGCCCCAGAGAATGACCGAACTCAACAGCCGGCGCAGAAACACGCGGCCCTTGGAAACCGCGGGCGGGGCCCCCGAAACATGGTTTGGCGCGACATCAGGCACGGCGCATTTAGCGCAGAACCTCCCCGAAAAGGCAAACCAATGGTGCGCCCGGAATCCGCGCTTCGCGTCGGGCAAAGGGGCGGGGCGTTCGCAACCCCAATCCCGCCCCGACAGCCTGAAGGCTGGACTACGAGCGAAACGCGCGGGCTTCAGCCTGTCCGGGTGGTGTTCCCGCGGAGCCGTTGGGGGTGGCGCGGAACTGATGAAATGGCTCAGTTGGGGCGCGCGCCGTTCAGTTCGGTCAGCAGCAGTTCGATGGCTTTGTCGAGCTGGGGATCGCGTCCGGCCAGCCAGTCCTCGGGTGAGAGGGCTACGCGCACGTCGGGCTGTTCGCCGTTGTTTTCCATGTTCGAGCCGTCGAGCCGGAAGGCCCCGGTGAGCGGCAGGCGGGCGTTGGTGCCGTCCACCAGGCGGAGGCCCTCGGTCCAGATCACATAGCCCGGGGTGGGCTGGCCGACCAGCCGGGCCAGGCCGCGGGCGCGCATTTCGCAGGGGAAGATCTCGCCGTTGGAGTAGCTGTGCTCGTTCATGAGCACGACCATCTTGTGGTCCCAGGCCCGGGCGGGGGTGGGCTCCTTGGCGGCGTCGCGCGGCTTGATGTAGCCAAAGGGCTTGCGCGAGAGCCATTCCACCAGGGTGTCGGCGATGTTCCCGCCGTTGTTGAAACGGACGTCCAGGATCATGGCCTGACAGCCGACGATATACTCGTAGGCCTCCTTTTCGAACTGCACCTGGTTGTTGCCCATCATCGCCGAAAGGTGCAGGTAGCCGATGCGGCCGCCGCTCTGCTCGGCCGTTCGCTTGCGCAGGTCTTCGATCCGGTTGCGGTAGTTCAGCTCGGTCCACTCCTCCTGGGTGAGGGGCCGATAGACGACTTTCCGGGCGTGCTCCTTGTTGGCGTTGGTGCTCGCCAGGAACTCAAACTCGCGGTCCTTCCGGTCGTTGATCCACTGGTAGAGGTTTTCGTCCCGCCCGACTTCGCGGCCGTTGATCTCGAAGACGATGTCGCCCGGGTTCAGTCGGGTCTTGGCGAAGCTGCCCGGGGCGCCCTGGGGAACGTCCTTGATGCGCAGGCCGGGGCCGGCATGAGTGTAATCCAGCGTAAAGCCCAGGTGCGGCGTGACCGGCGAGGCGGTGGACGCGGGAGTCACCTCGGCGTGGGAGGTCTCCAACTCGCCCACCATCATGTGGAGCAGCGACGCAAACTCATCGTTGGTTTCGACGGTGTCCAGCAGCGGTTCGTAGCGCCGCCGGATTTCCTCCCAGTCGCGCCCGTGGAAGTTGCCGTCGTAGTAGCCTCGGAAATACGTGCCCCAGAACTGGAGAAACGCCGCCCGCCGCTCGGCGCGCACATCGCGCTCCCATTCGGCGCTGAAGGTGATCTTCTCCTCCTTTTTGTCGCCAAGCTGGAAGGTGAAAACCTCCCCGTTGTTCATGTAGAGAGCCTTCTTGCCGTCGCGGCCGAGACGGAAGCCGGACTTGCCGCCCCCGGTGGTCAGGCGTTTGGTCTCGGCGCCGTCGTAGCTCACCGACCAAACGTCGCCTTCGGACAGGAAGTAGATCATGCCGTCGGGGGCCGCGCTCAGGTCGGCCTGCGGGTCCTGCGAAGCCAGCTTGCGCACCCGGCGGGAGATGTCCTTGAAGTCGATGGTCACCTGGACCGCATTGGTGGACTTCTCGAACTTGAGGTCCGTGTCGATGGACCGGGCCGCTTCCGGTGTCAGGGGCAGGGCGTAGAGGCCGTTGCCGTCCCGGGTGCTTTGAAAGTAGAGGTATTTGCCGTCGGCCGACCAGCAGGGCTGGGTGTGTTGGGCGTAGAGCCGGGTGACGTTGACGGGCTCGCCGCCGTCCAGTGGGACGATCCAGATGTTCCAGGCCTTGCTCTCGCCGCGCTTCGAGTAGGCCATCCAGCGCATGTCCGGTGACCAGGCGAAATCGCCCCCGCCGCCATACCCGCGCCACTGCGGCCCGGGCGCAGCCACCAAACGCCGCGTCTCGCCCGTGTCCAGGCGCAGCAGGTAAAGCCCGCCCTCGGGGCCGGTGGCCCAGAAGCCCAGCCATTTGCCGTCCGGCGAAAGGCCCAGGCGTATCACGCTGCAGTCGCGCGTCCACAGCGGCTCGATCCGGCTCGTGGCCGCCTCGACCCTGTAGAGGCGCCGATGCAGCTCGCGGTCAGAGGTGAAATAGAGCCATTTGCCGTCGGGGGACCAGAAGAAGTCCAAGTCGTCGCCGGCCCAGTCGGTGAGGCGCCGCGCAAACTGGGCGCGACGAGCGTTGGCCCCCTTGGGCTTTTCCGTCGGGATGGTCCAGATGTCCCCCCGCAGCCCGAACGCCACGGTTTTGCCGTCCGGGGCGATCTCGGCCTCGGTGACCTCGCGGTTGAGCGTTTCCCGTTTGCGGCCGGTTTGTTTGTCATCGGCGGCGGCGAAGAGCGTGATGGGCAGCGGTTCGGTGGCCTCGCGGCGGAGCAGCCACAGATTGGTTTCGTATTCGAAGGCGACATCCGCGGAGACGGCGGCCACGCTCGGCCAGCGGACCGCCCCCCCGGTGAAGAAAGTGCGCTGACGGCTCCGGCCCTGGAGGTCATACACCCAGAGATTGGGAGTCCGCTGGGGATTATCGACAAACCGGGGGACCGGCTCATCCACCTTGCCCACGCAAGGGGTGGGCTCTCCGACCGTGACCGTGAGCAGATGCTGGCCGTCGGGCAGGAACTTCGTCCACAGATGCTGGCGGTTGTTGTCGGTGAGAGCCCGCCGGACGCCGTTGGTCAGGTTCAGAATCCAGATCTGGGCGGCGGCCGAGCCGATATAGCGCGGGCGGGTCCAGTGGAAGCCGAAACGTCCATAGACCACGCTCTTGCCGTCCGGCGAATAGCTGGGGAACATCATCGGCGAGTAATCCTGGGCGAGTTCGCGCAGTTGGAGGGTGGCCGCGTTCAGGGCCAGGAGCTGATGGTTCACCGAATCCCGCTTGGCCGAGAACAGGAGGTATTTGCCGTCGGGCCGCCACCCGAAGGGCTGCTCGGCGCCGCTGTGCCAGGTCAGTTGCCGCGCCGCGCCCCCCTCGGTCGGGACCGCGAAGATGTTCCAATTGCCATCGCGCTTGCTGCTGAAGGCGATCCACTGGCCGTCGGGCGAGAAGATCGGGAAGGAGTCGGTCTCGAGGTGCTGCGTGAGCGGCCGGGCCCGGCCGTCGGCCAGGGCGGCGATCCACAGGTCCCCGCGATAGACAAAGACGAGCTGGCTGCCGTCCGGGCTGAGCGCCGGCATGCGCGCCCCCAGGATCGGCGTGCGGGTGGGGGGCGCCAGTT
>JAKLEJ010000264.1 GCA_022711695.1 Verrucomicrobiota bacterium
CCCCCTTGTTCTTTGTCTTCTGCGCGGTGATTGCGCTGGCGAATTGCCTCGTCAGACTCGCGCTGGGAAAGCTGTTCCGGTTCAACCTCGAGGAGGTGCTCCTGTCGGTCAACGCCACCCTGGGCGGGGCGCCCAGCGCCGCCGCCATGGCCATCTCGACCGGCTGGCATCGGCTCGTTCTGCCGGGCATCCTGGTGGGCATCTGGGGCTACGTCATCGGCACCCCGGTGGGCGTTTTTGTCATCGAGTGGCTCAAACGTTAGCTCGATCGAGAAAAGTGCTTTTCCTCGGGGACCGCTCTGCCTACAGTCTCCACCCATTAACTGAAGATTCTTAACTAGAGAGACCGAATCGTATGGGCGCAGACACCTCCTCCGCCGTCAAACCGCTGGAAGCCCCGGCGCTGACTCCGCTTTCCCTCACCTCGAAGCTGGCGGGCACGCCAGGCAGCCCTCCCAAGCATTCCATCGCAGTCAAGAACGCTGCCGGGCGCGAGGTGGCGCTGGCGGACCCGCGCGCCACGCGCGCCCTGGTGGCCCTGATGAACGTGCACGCGGTCAACGGCGGGGCGGCCTGCCATTGGGGCGGCCCGGCGGCGTTTGCCGAGATCAACGCCGCCATCCACGGCCTCATGTTCGCCGTGCAGGGACGCCCCTGGCACGAAGCGTTCAACTACGTCAACGATGCCGGCCATGCCGAGAACGGCGTCTATGCCCTGCGCGCTCTTTACGGCTTTGACGGCATGACGTTCGAGACCCTCAAAGGTTTCCGCAGTGTTGACAGCAAGTTCACGGGGCACGGCGAATCTCATCTCAACCCCCAGGGAGTCCTCCTGAGCAACGGACCGCTGGGCTCGTCCCTCCCCCAGGCCGAGGGCCTGGCCATTGCAGACAAGACAGCAGGCCGTGATCGGGTGACCGTGTGCGTGGTTTCGGATGGCGCTTCCATGGAAGGCGAAGCCAAGGAGGCGTTCGCGGCCATCCCGGGCCTGGCCGCCAAGGGCCGCGTCAATCCCTTCGTGCTGGTCATCTCCGATAACGACACCAAGCTCTCCGGCCGCATCACCAAGGACGCTTTCAGCATGGCGCCCACCTTTGCCGCCATGGGCGCGTTGGGTTGGCACGTGATCAACCTTCCCAACGGCCACGACCTCCAGGCCGTCTATCTCGCGGTCGAGAAAGCTATCGCCGAAGCCCGCGCCAACCCGGCCAAGCCCGTCTGCATCCTCGCCAAGACCATCAAGGGCTACGGCATCAAGGCCACCATGGAGAACTCCGCCGGCGGCCATGGATTTCCCCTCTCCAGCGGCGAGAAGATCGTGGACTGGATCGACGAGATTTACGGCGGCCAGCCCCCGACCGAGTTTCTCGCGTGGGCGCAGGCCCTGCGCGCCGAATGGGAGCAGAAAGAGGCTGCCAGGAAGGCCAAGGCGGCCGCCGCTTCCCCCGCGGCTCCGGCCGTCAAGAAGGACAAGGTTCAGAGCGGTCTCGCCAAGGCGGCGGTGCGCGCCGCCCAGGAAGGTCTGCCGGTGTTCTCGATTTCCTCCGATGTGCAGGGCTCGACCGGCATCAGCCTCTTCCAGAAGAGCTTCCCGGACCGCTGGATTGAAGTGGGCATCGCCGAGGCCAACATGGTCAGCGTGGGCGCCGGCTTCGCCAAGGCTGGATTCATTCCCATCGTGGACACGTTTGGCCAGTTCGGGGTGACCAAGGGCAATCTGCCTCTCACCATGGCGGCGCTCTCCCAGGCCCCGGTCATTGCCATGTTCTCGCACATCGGCCTCCAGGACGCCGCCGACGGCGCCTCGCACCAGGCGACCACCTACTTCGCCGCCACCAGCGCCATCCCCCACACCGTGGTCATTGCCCCGTCGTGTTCGGACGAAGCCGAAGCCCTCATGTACGAGGCCATCAAGCGCTTTGCCGACGATCGCAAGGCCGGACGCGACGGCGAAACCTATCTCTTCTTCGTCGGCCGCGAGAACTACCCGGTGACTTGGGTGGAAAACGCCTCCTATCCATGGGGGCGGGCGCAGATGTTGCGGCAGGGTGGCGATGTCACCTTGATCGGGTGTGGGGTGCTTGTGAACAAGGTGATCGAGGCGGGCCGAAAGCTCGCCGAGAAAGGCATCCAGGCCACGGTCATCAATAATCCGTTCGTCAATCGTGTCGATGTCGAGACCATCGGCGCGGCCGTGAGCGCCTGCCGCGGGCGGGTCGTGACCATCGAGGATCACCAGGTCGTTGGCGGCATGGGGTCCATGGTTTCGCACGCCCTGAGCCGCGCGGGGATTGCTCATCGCATGAAGTCGCTGGGCATTCCCGGCGAGTTCGGCCAATCCGCCTACGTGGCTGAGCACCTCTACCAACGCCACGGCCTCACCGCCGACAAGGTGGCTGAAGCCGCCCAGGCCCTGATGTAAGGCGCTGCCCAGGCGTCGCTGGCGGCGGGTGGGTTTGGCCGAGCCTTGAGCGCGACCTGCCCCGCGCGATCTGCCCCCGTATCGAATCATGCCCAACATCGCCTGTCGCAACTGCGACAGGGAATGTTGAGCCGGAGCGGGGCAGACTTGGCTGTTTGCGCGCGGCAGTGAGGATGCGAAGGGAGGACGGCCACCTGGGGATTGAGCGTGCGGCGGTTTCTGCTATGTTAGGCTCTTGAAGGGAACGGAAAGGAAAGAGACCATGGACTTGAGCAAATTCACCGAGAAATCCCAAGCCGCCCTGGTGGAGGCGCAGAACCTCGCCACGCGGCAGCAGAACCAGGCGGTGGACGTGGAACACCTGGCGCTGGCGCTCCTCGATCAGGAGGACGGCCTTGTTTCCAGGCTTTTCGAGAAGGCGGGCACCCCGCCGGACCTGCTGAAGGCGCGCCTGGAGGAGGAGATCGCCCGTCTGCCGCGGGTCAGCGGCGACACCCCCACCGGCACGGGCGCGTATGTCACCCAGCGGCTCAACAGGCTGCTGGTCAAGGCCGGCGACGAGGCGCGCAAGCTCAAGGACGAATACGTGAGCGTGGAGCACCTGGCGCTGAGCCTGTTCGATGAGCCCTCGACCGCGCCCGTGAGCAAAATCTTCAAGGCGGTCGGGGTGCGACGGGAGGACTACCTGAAGGCGTTGACCGGGGTGCGGGGCCACCAGCGCGTGACCAGCGCGAATCCAGAGGCGACCTACGAAGCGCTGGAGAAGTACGGACGGGACCTGACCCGGCTCGCCCAGCAGAACAAGCTGGACCCCGTGATCGGGCGCGACGGCGAAATCCGGCGGTGCGTTCAGGTGCTGTCGCGGCGAACCAAGAACAATCCGGTTCTGATCGGCGAGCCTGGCGTGGGCAAGACGGCCATTGTGGAGGGATTGGCCCGGCGGATCGTGGCGGGCGACATCCCCGACAGCTTGAAGGAAAAGAAAATCGTGGCGCTGGATATGGGGGCGCTGGTGGCGGGGGCCAAGTTCCGCGGCGAGTTCGAAGAGCGGCTCAAGGCCGTGCTGCAGGAGGTCGCCAAGGCCCAGGGAGGCATCGTCCTGTTCATCGACGAGATCCACACGGTCGTCGGAGCGGGCAAGGCCGAAGGAGCCATGGACGCCGGCAACATGCTCAAGCCGATGCTGGCCCGGGGCGAACTGCACTGCATCGGGGCGACCACGCTGGACGAATACCGCAAGCACATCGAAAAAGACGCCGCCCTGGAGCGGCGCTTTCAGCCGGTGCTGGTCAAGGAGCCCGGCGTCGAGGACACCATCTCGATCCTGCGCGGGCTGCGCGAGCGCTACGAGCTGCATCATGGCGTGCGCATCCAGGACGGCGCGCTGGTCGCCGCGGCGGAGCTGTCGCATCGCTACATCTCCGACCGCTTCTTGCCGGACAAGGCCATCGACCTCGTGGACGAGGCCGCGGCCAAGCTGCGCACGGAGATGGAGAGCATGCCCGAGGAGTTGGAGGCCCTCGAGCGCCGGCTTCTGCAGATGGAGATCGAGCGCGAGGCCCTGCGCAAGGAAAAGGACGACGCTTCCAGGGAGCGGCTGGCCTTGCTGGAAAAACAGATCGCCAATCTCAAGCACGAGCGCGACGCGCTGAAGGCCCGGTGGGAAAACGAAAAGAGTTCCATCGGCGACCTTCAGAAGCTGCGCGAGGCCCTCGAGGTGGCCCGCCATGAAATGGAGCAGGCGCAGCGCCGCGGCGATCTCGGGCGCGTGGCCGAGTACAAGTACGGCAAGCTGCCCGGACTGGAGAAGCAACTCAGGGACCTCGAGACGAAATCCACGGGCGGCGCCAAAGGCGCCTCGCGGCTGTTGCAGGAGGAGGTCACCGCCGACGAGGTCGCCGAGGTGGTCTCCCGCTGGACCGGCGTCCCCGTGGCCCGGCTGCTCGAGGGGGAAAAGGAAAAGCTGCTGCGGCTGGACCAGATCCTGCACCAGCGCGTCATCGGTCAGGATGAGGCGGTCCAGGCGGTCGCCGACGCCGTCATCCGGGCCCGGTCCGGGTTGAAGGATCCGAAACGCCCCATCGGCTCGTTCATCTTCCTGGGGCCGACCGGGGTGGGCAAAACCGAGCTGGCGCGGGCATTGGCGGAAAGCCTCTTTGACAGCGAGGAGAACATCGTCCGGGTGGACATGAGCGAGTACATGGAGAAACACGCGGTGGCGCGGCTGATCGGCGCGCCGCCGGGCTACGTGGGTTACGAGGAAGGCGGGCAGCTCACCGAAGCGGTGCGGCGCCGGCCCTACTCGGTGGCGCTCTTCGACGAGATCGAGAAGGCGCACCACGATGTCTTCAATGTGTTCCTCCAGATTCTGGACGACGGCCGCCTGACCGACAACCAGGGCCGGACGGTCGATTTCCGCAACACCATCATCATCATGACGTCGAACATCGGCAGCCCGCTGCTGATCGAGAACGCCGGCCAGAGCGGAGAAATCGCCGAGCCCATCCGCCGCCAGGTCATGACCGAGCTGCGCGCCCACTTCCGGCCCGAGTTCCTCAACCGGGTCGATGACATCGTGCTCTTCAAGCCGCTGACGCTGGCCGACATCAAGAAGATCGTCGAGCTTCAGCTCGGGCTCCTGCGGGAGCGGTTGGCCGCGCGACAGATCGCGTTGGAGCTGAGCGATGCGGCCAAAGAGCACATCGCCCGCGAGGGCTACGATCCGGTGTACGGCGCCCGGCCGCTCAAACGCTTCCTGCAGCGCCAGATCGAGACGCCGCTCTCGCGCCGGTTGATCGCCGGCGAGATTGCCGACCACAGCCGCGTGACCGTGGACTTGAAGAAGGGCGAGCTGGTCTTCGAGTCCAAAGCGGCGAAGAAATAGCCGGGGCCACCGCTCCAGCCCGGCTGGCGCCCCTTTTCGAATTTAGCGTTTGGAGATGACGGTCGTCATCTCCAAACGCTAAATTCACTGGCCGGGCTCGGCCCACTTGCCGTGTTCCTTGATGAGGTCCACGAGGCGGTCCACGGCCTCGGCCTCCGGAAGGTTGAA
>JAKLEJ010000265.1 GCA_022711695.1 Verrucomicrobiota bacterium
CCCCTCATCACGACCGGGGCCGGGGATCACTTCAACGCCGGGTTCTGCATGGGCCGGCTCCTGGGCCTCGCCAACGAGGAAAGTCTCCTCTGCGGCGTCTCCACCAGCGGCTTCTACGTCCGCACCGCCAAGAGCCCGGCGCTCAGCGATCTTGCCGGTCTGATGCGAGACTGGCCGCAGTCGTGATTCGGCCCTTCCCGCATCCTGCCGAGGCAGCCGCATTCTCGCGGATCCGATTTGGCCGAGGCCTGCGCCTCTGTCGGCGGAGCGCGCTTGCGCACAGCCGGCTTCGGGTGAAGATTCACTGAGATGATTCTGCCAATCGTCAAATACGGGCATCCGACCCTGCGGCAGCGGGGCGCTCCGATCGAGCGGGTCACTCCGGAGATTCAGCGCCTCGTGCGCGACATGTTCGAGACCATGTACGACGCCCACGGCATCGGTCTGGCTGCCCAGCAGGTCGATCGCGCCCTCCAGATCATGGTTATCGATGTCCGGGGGGTCACCGACCGGCCTTCCACGCTCCATTTGGGCGGCGCCCCTGCGGACGTGGACCGCCTGATGCCCCTGGCTCTGATCAATCCCGAGGTCAAGCCGGCGGGCCCGGTGTGCGCCGGCTCGGAGGGCTGTCTGAGCTTCCCCGAGTTGTTCTCGGACGTCTCGCGCCCCGAATCGGCGGACGTCAGCGGCCTCGATGCGGAGGGCAGGCGGATCGAATTCCGTTGCGGCGGCTTGCTTGCCCGGGTCATCCAACACGAGTTCGACCACCTTCAGGGCATCCTTTACATCGATCGGATGTCCATCGGCGACAAGCAGAAGCTCAAGCCGGACTTGGATGCCCTGGCTGCCGAAACACGGCGTCGAATCGAGAAGGCCGCGTGACGGCGGCGCGGGGCGCAGGCGAGCGTCTCCCCCGGTCGGCGGGAGGGCGGATGGACGTCGGTGTTGCGCCCTGGCGAAACAAATAATTGCCGTTGGTGTTGGATGTCGCATAGGTTATAGTCGAATTATGAAAGGCAGAGAACTGGCGAGCCTTCTGAGCCTGAGCGCGATCCTCGGCGCGGCCACGGGATTGCAGGCGGACACCAAGGATAATCCATACCAGGACATCGTGGCGCGGAACGCATTCGCGTTGAAGCCCCCGCCGCCTCCTCCGCCTCCGGGCTCGGAAACCCCGCCTCCCACCTCCGTGGATGTGCTCTTGACCGGCATTTCGACGTTGGGCGGCACAAAGAAGGTGCTGCTTCAGATTGTCGAGAAAGGGCCCAACAAAAAGCCGGAGTATCCGCCGCCCCTCTGCGAAAAGGACATCCAGGGCCGCATCGAGGTGGTTTCGATCGATGCCGACAAAGGCGCGGTGATGATCAAGATCGACGGAAACGAGAAGACTTTGACCTTCGAGAAGGACTCTCCCAAAGCGGCCAGCGCGGCTCCGCCGCCCGGACCCGGAGGCGCGCCGGGGCAATTTCGTCCGAATATGCCCATGAACCCAGCGGGGACCATTCCCCTGCCTGGGGTGACCACCGCGGCAGGAGCCGCGGCGGCAGCCAACCCCAATGCCGGCACCGGCGCCTACGGCGTGGTCGTCGGAGGGGCGGCATCGGGTGTGCCGGCCCCAGCCGCCGGTTCGCCGGCGCTGGGAGGCCTGAATGCGCTGAGCGCCGGACTGCCTGCGCGCCCGGTGCGCACAACGGTCGATGGCGCGGGCGGCGTCTATGTGGGAGGCGCCGGGACTGCGACCGCCCCGCGTGCTGGAGGCTCTGGCGTACCCGCTGCACAAACCCCGGCCCTGAGCCGTGAGCAGGCCATCTTGCACATCGAGGAACAGCGCCGCCTCATCAAGGAAGCCACGGACCTTGGCTTGGTTCCCAAGAACCGCTTTGCCCCGTTGCCGACCACACCGCTGACTCCCCGGGCGCCAACGCCAGTTCCACAGCAGCAGTAGTCGCGAGATCATTTGCGCTCTTGGCCCCGGTTTTCTTCGGGAGAAGCCCAGGCGCGCGCTGCATTCGCGCATCTCCCGCGCCCTCCGCCGGCTGCGCCTTCGGCAACCGCCGCCACCGCAGCAGTTCATCGACCTCACACGCGGATTCTCGGGAAAACATCTCGCTTCCGTTCTCCGCGGCCCTGCGGTAGCCTTGAACCGATGAACTCATACGAACTGTTGCGCGAGGCGTTTAAGACGACCAGCGCCAAGCAGGTCGCGTCCGACCTTGGGCTCTCGCTCTCGATGATCTACAAATGGTCCGAGCCCCCGGGGGAAGACACCGGCAGCGGGACGGCCAATCCGCTGGACCGGATTGCGGCGCTCTACAAGTGCACCCAGGATCGGCGCCTCATCCAGTGGATTTGCCAGCAGGCTGGGGGGTTCTTCATCCTGAATCCCAAGATCAACAAGCCGCATCCCAGCTACCTGATTCCTGCCACCAACGAAATTGTGCAGGAATTTGCCGATCTGCTCGGAGTGGTGGCAACCGCTGCGGCCGACAACCATATCTCTCAGAAGGAAGCCGAGACCATACGCTCTCGCTGGGAGGAATTGAAATCTGTGACCGAGGAGTTTGTGGCCTGCTGTGAGCAGGGCAATTTCTCGGCTCTTCGGGCCAAACAACCCGCTCCGGATCCGGTTCAGCCTGCGCCGCCTCAGGCGCAATGAGGGCGGTTCCCGGCCGGAAAGGCGAATTTTTCGCCTGTTCCAGCGTCACACAAGACACATGCGCGCAAGAGTGAGCTGCCAGGGATGGAAACGATGGGCCGCCGCGGTTCTGGCCGGGGCCGCGCTTTGGTCGTTGGCTGAGGCGGTTCGGGCCGCCCAACCGGCGACGCCTTCGGCCGCGGCTGTGGATTACCAATCGCTGCTGGAGACCCGCCGCGCGGCGGACGCCGGCGACGCCGGGGCGCAGTTCCGCCTGGGCCTGCATTTCGTGCGCGAACGCCAGTTTGCCGATGCCCTGAAGTATTTCAGGCTGGCGTCGGCCCAGAAGAACGCCGCCGCCCAATTCAATGTGGGGCTGATCTACGCCCTCGGACTGGGCGTGCCGCAAGACCAGGCCGAGGCGGCCCGCTGGTTCCGTCAGGCGGCCGAGCTGGGGGACGCCACCGCGCAACTGAACCTGGGCGTTCTCTACGCCGGCGGCAAAGGCGTGACCAACGACGCCGCCGAAGCGGTCAAGTGGTTCCGCAAAGCGGCCCTGCAAGGCAACATCGAGGCCCAGATGAACCTGGCCGTCAGTTGCCTGGCCGGTCGCGGCACGCCCGAGGACCTCCCGGAGGCCTACCTGTGGCTGGCGTCCGCGGCAGCCCAGGGGCACAAGCCCGCCGTCGAGGAACTCGACGAATTGACCCCGCGCATGACCCCGCCGCAGCTTTTCGAGGGTCAGAGGCGCAGCGCCGCCCGGGGCAACAAGGAAGACCAATACAACGTGGGGGCGGCTTGCCAGAAGGGCCAGGGGGTCAAGGCCGATCCCGCCGAGGCGGTCAAGTGGTTTCAACTGGCCGCCCAGCAGGGGCATCCCGAGGCCCAGATGAAGCTCGCCCAGGCCTATTCCTCGGGCGCCGGCACGGCCCAGAATCATGCGGAGGCCGTCAAGTGGTTTCGCAAAGCGGCCGAACAGGGACACATCCTGGCGCAATCGGCGCTGGGCTACCTCCATTATGTGGGGCTGGGAACTCCGCGCAACTACGACGAGGCGGCCAAGTGGCTGCGCAAGGCTGCCGAAAACGGAGTGCCTGCGGCCCAGGTCAACCTGGGGTTGCTCTATCAGAACGGCCAGGGCGTCGCCCGCGATTACGCGGCCGCTCAGCAGTGGTATCGCCGCGCGGCCGAGCGGGATTTCGCCGAGGCCTTCGTCAAGCTGGGCATCCTTTACGATCAGGGTTTGGGGATGACGCCCGATTACGTCGAGGCGATGAAGTGGTTCCGCAAAGCGGGAGACCTGGCCAGCGCCCTCTACAACATCGGCCTGCTTTACGCCCGAGGGCATGGCGTGCCCCGCGACGACGCCCAGGCGCTGGGGTGGTTCCGCAAGGCGGCGGAGAAGAGCGATCCCGAGGCTCTCTTCCAAGTGGCCCTGTTTCTCGAACAGGGCAGGGGCACGGCCCGGGACCGCGCCGCCGCCCTGGAATACTATGCCAAGGCCGCCGAACGCGGTATTCTGGAGGCGCAGGTGATTCTGGCCATGGGCTATTTCAAAGGGGATGGGCTGAAGCAGGATTACGCGCAGGCCGCCCGCTGGTTCCGGCAGGCTGCCGACCAGGGCGACACGGTGTGCCAGTTCAACTATGCCGCGCTGTGCGAGCGCGGACAGGGTCTCGGGCAGAATCTGCCCGAGGCGGTGCGCTACTACCGGATGGCGGCGGAAAAGGACCACACCGAGGCGCAGAGGAACCTGGCGGTGCTCTATGCCAGCGGCCAGGGAACCGCGCCCAACCCGGCCGAGGCCTTCAAGTGGTTTCAGAAGGCGGCCGCCAAAGGCGACGCCGTGGCCCAGTACAACCTGGGCCTCGCCTATGACGAAGGGCGCGGCGTGGTCAGGAATCAACAGGAAGCCGCCAAATGGTATCAGCCGGCTGCCGAAAAAGGGATCGCCAGCGCCCAGCTCAACCTGGCTCTGCTGATCGAGTCGGGCCAGGGCGTCCCCCGCGACGCGGCGCTGGCGGCACGATGGTACCTCAAGGCTGCGGAGCAGGGCCTGGCCAAGGCGCAATACGGCATCGGCGTCTGCTACGCGCTGGGCGAGGGCGTGCAAAAGAACTACATCGAGGCTTACAAGTGGCTGCACCTTTCCGAGGCCCGGGGGAATCCCAACGCCGCCGTGTTCAAGGGCACCATCGCCCCCCGAATGAAGCCGGAAGAGAAAGCCGAAGCGGAGAAACAGGCGGCCGCCCTGATGAAACCTGCCGGCGCCTCTTCGGCCGCCGAGCCCTCCAAGCCTTCAGCCGGAGCCGCCTCCAAGGGCTGAGCCGACCCTTCCCGCCTCGGAGTCCCCTGGGCAGTGCGGGTCAGTTCTGGTCGCGTTTCGGCTGGCGGGGTTGCAGCCCCACCTCATGAGCCACTTCGTCGAACTCCTCGGAACTGACGGTGTCCAGGGTCTTGCCGCGCGCCGAGAGCTTCTCGTTGATCTTCACGACCTTTTCGGTCATGACTTCGTGAGTTTCCTGGGTGCCGCCCACCAGGGCAAAGTTGGGGCCGGCGGTCACACGTTTGTGGCCGTCCGAGTCGAGCCCCAAGCCCAGCATCATGGCCCGGCGCTTCCGTTTTCCAGTGCTGCTCACGCGTCCAAGCTACGGGGCGTCGAGTTCAAGTCAAGCACTCCGTGGCCGGAGGCAGAAGTTCTCATTGTGGCAGGCGGCATACGGTTGGGGTGGAGTGGAGGGACGTGGATAGGTAGGGTCCAAAGGGGAGGATCAGGCGGGTGAGGTGGCATGCGA
>JAKLEJ010000266.1 GCA_022711695.1 Verrucomicrobiota bacterium
GAGATGGATGGCTACGAGGCGACGCGGGTGATTCGCGACGCGGCTTCAAGGGTCCGTTCGCACGACATCCCGGTCATCGCCATGACCGCTTACGCCATGCGGGGCGACCGCGAGAAATGCATCGAGGCCGGCATGAACGATTACGTGACCAAGCCGATCCAGCCCCGCGAACTGGCCGAGGCCCTGGAGCGCTGGCTGGGCAAAACCGAGGCCCATCCGGAGGCCGAGGCCGAGGCGCTCGCCCAGGATCCCGACCAGGCCCGGCGCATCTTCGACGAAGCCGGCCTCATCGACCGCCTCATGGGCGACCGCGACCTGGCTCGAAGCATCGCCGCCAGCTTCATTGACGAGGCTTCCCGGCAGATAGCCGGGCTCCTCGAATCGGTCGAACGCCAGGATTTCGCCACCGCCCGGCGTCACGCCCACAGCCTCAAAGGTTCGTCCGCCAACCTGGGAGCGGAGCTGCTCCGCGAGACGGCCTCCGCCATCGAGGCCCACTATCGCGACAACGAGAACGCGCAGGCCGCGGCGCTGCTGCCCGAGCTGTCCCATCGCTTCGAGATTCTCACGGCCATCCTCCGCCATTTTGCGGGCCAGGACGGCGCCCGCCCGAGCTGATCCCGGGTCCCCCGCGTGTCGCCGCGCGTCGCTGGCGCCGGCGCCAGACGCCCGGCTTGGTTACCGCTGCGGCGAACGCAGGCGGATTTCGACCGCCTCGAACCCGCCCGCTTCCAGCAGCCGGGTCAGTTGCTTGCGGGCCTGCTCGGCGGCTTCCTCCTCGATGCCATTCTGGCGCGCGGCCCGGGTGATCTCCAGCAGAGCCTGGCGCCGCGCGGTCTGTTCCAGGGTCTTGTCGAACGGCGCCAGCAGCCCGGTGCGGTAGTCCAGCACCTGCGTTCGTTGCTCCACCAGGTAGGCGTCCGTGACGATCGCGCGCGGCAGCGTCACCACGATCCTCCGGCCGCTGACCTCGAGGTCCTCGGCGTGCACCTCCGAGAAATCGACGCCCGCCTTCACCTGCCCGTGCGCCAGCAGCACGATGCGGTTTTGACCCAGCGGGATCAGCCCGCCCAGGTATTTCGGATCCTCCAGGATGACGATCTTCTCCAGCACGTATTTGACCGTCACCAACTGGGCGAGGCTCTGGATGCGCTGGAGGACCGTGGCGGTGTTCAGCAGGGCGGGCCCGCCGCGCGGCCCCTGCATCCGCGCCACGACCAGGGCCGCGATCAGCGCCGAGACCACGCCCACCAGCGCCACCAGGCCGCTCATCAGCAGGAGAACTCGTTTTTTGTCCATGGGCCCCAGTCTAACGCAACCCGCCTGGAAGTATAGCCTCTCCGAATCCGCAAATGGCCCGCCGTGTGGGGGCAACCTCAGGCGGTCCCGAACGCCCGGGGGACTGCAACCGCGTGCGATGCGGATTCAGGGGGCGCCGCTTCGTTTGACTCTCGGGCCTTCAGGGGTATCCTGCGCACGCGGCATGCGAATTTCCAAGAAAACCGATTACGCGTTGCGGGCCCTCTTCACCCTGGTCGAGTTTTACGGCCGAGGCCCCATTCCCATTCGCGAATTGGCCCGGCGCAACGACGCCCCCAAACGCTTCCTCGAGCACATCATGCTCGAATTGAAAGCCAGAGGCTGGGTGGACAGCCTGGCGGGCGCGCGGGGAGGCTACATCCTCGCCAGGAAACCCTCGCAAATCAACCTCGGCGAAGTCGTCCGCCACTTCGACGGGATTCTGGCGCCGATCGGCTGCGTCTCGGTTTCCGGGTACGAACGCTGCACCCAGGAGCCGGTCTGCCGCTTTCGCCGTGTCTTCCTCGACGTCCGCAATTACGTCACCCTGTTGATGGACCAGGCCACTCTCGAGGCGGTGGCCAGGGGCAAGCCCGTCTCCGGCCGGGAGGTCTTTGCCCCCGGGCTCATCGGCGGCGAAGGCATCTAACCCGCCTGCTCCCGCCGACAAACTTCACCGCCTTCGCGGGCCTGTTTTCCGACAGATATCCGGCCACTCCAGCCCCTGGTCCAGACGGTTCGCCGGGGCTCTTCCTCCTGCCGCGGCAACGCGAGGGGACCTCGAAACCCTCACACGGTCTTCCTTCCCGTTCCTGCCGCCCAAACACAAGCGCCATAGGGCAGGCGCCGGGCTGCCGGGGCCGATTTCCCCTCAGTGGGCTTGTTCAACCAATGCTTTGGACCGATTTCGGACCGGTTTTACCGCAGCCCGCCCTTCGCGCACTGCCCCAGGGGCTTCCTTCTCCCCAAAGCGGAGTCGGGGTTCCTCGCGTTCAGAATCTCGGTAAGAAGGGCGGGCTATCCCTCGCGGAAGATCACAGGCGTCTCGAACAGCGACAGGCAGGACGTGTTGTAGCACAGCGGCGTGAAGCGCAGCGGCGTTACTTTCCCGTCGGCCAACTGCACCGGCACGGTGACCGTCGCTCCTTCGACCCAGGTTCGCGATTGCGGACCCTCGTCCCAAAAGCTCCAGGTCGGCAGCGGCCCCGGTTCCAACGAAAGGAACCCGTCGGCGTCCGGCCTGCAATCCAGCTTGAGCGCAGGCGCCCCGGCTGGCAGGGACTCCGGCACGTAGCCCGCCGGCGCCTGGCGGTCGGCGTCCGTCAAACGGGCTGAGCCGAAGCCATAGCTGGCCGGCGCCAGCACCAGGGGCCCGTAGCTTAGCAGCACACCCGGCCGGCACGGCTCCAACCGGTGTCCCAACCTCCCCTTGAGGGTCAGTTGGACCTTTTGGCCTGTCCGGGATTCGCTCACCTCGGCTCGGTTTACGCATGGGGGCGTCCGGAGCCTGATCCTGCCCGATGCCGGAAGGCCCTCCGCTTCGAGGGTCGCCTCCGCGCGTGCGGGATAAGCGGTGGCGATCCTGACGCTGACCTCCGTGCCGTCGTGCCACGGCACGGTGTAGCGGCCCGGGACCAGGAAGTTGACGCGGATCGTGTTTTCGCGTCGTGTGACCACGTGGCGGGCAAGCTCGCTCATGGCCATGCCGGCGTGGTGCACGCAGCACCACCAGGCCTCCTCCAGGGGCAGCCCGTAGCCGTTAGGCGTCAGCGCCCGGTGCCCAAAGCAGCCGGTGATCCACTGGTTGAACGCCAGGGCATTCCAGAAGATCCGCTCCGCTTTCGCGTAAGCGGCATCGTCGTCCAGAATCAGGCCGGCATTGAGGTTGAGCATCAGCCAGTCCGCGATCGAGCAGCCTTCATTGCGCGTGCTTCGCGGGAAGCTCTCGGAGATGTCGCCGTCGGGGAACTCGAAGCGTTTTTCGGCGATCAGGCGCCGGTTCTGCTCCGGTTTGGCGTTCCAGGCCAGGTCGCCGGTCGCCAGGACTGCGGCCTGAAGTCCGCGCAGGACGCTCATGAACCCGTGGGAGTGGCAGTTCGTGTCGCAGTCGCCCAGCGATTCGCGGATCATCCCGCAGAACTCGAGCCAGCGCGGGTCCCGGGTGATCCCGTAGAGGCGCGCAAAGGGCTCGCCGATCCAGGCCTCGATGGCGCGGGCGCGCGTGGCCTGGAGGTGCTTCCGCCACTCGTCGCGTCGCGACCAGAGCCGGGCGGCCAGGCCTTCGGCCGCCTGCAGACACCGCTCGTCGCCGGTCAGTTCGTAATAGCGGACCAGCCCGGCAAACAACCGTCCCGAGCCCGCGGTGAAGTGGTCTTCCGCCGGCTTGGAGGATAAGTCATGGCAGCGTGAAAAGAGCCCCGAAGGCCGGCGCTGCTTGAGAATCCGCTCGAACAGCGTCGGCAGCCGCGGATCGGATTTTCCGTCCACCTGCTCGGCGCAACTGAGGAACTCCAGCAGCCGGCCGGTGAGGTCGCCGGTGCACCAGTGGGCGTGGCGGCTGCACCCCTCGGGCCGTTCCAGGTCCATCATGATGAAATCCATCGAGTCCATCGGGTAGGCGCTGGTCCGGGCCCGGGCCAGGCCGATGCGGAAGCTCAGTTGCGAAGCTCCCAGCAGCGGCTGGCCGAGCGCGACCGACCCGTTCAGGAGTCTCATCGAAGAGGATCGCCGGCTGGCGGCCGGCACGGCGGCGGGCGCCGCCAGCCCGTCTGCGGCCGCAAGCCCCAGCGTTACCTGGCCGACGGTGTGGAGGAATTGACGGCGGTTCGGTTGTGTCATGATTTGGCGCGGTTAAAGTCTGCTTTGCGCGTGACGCGGCCGTTCAGCGGGTCTTGTTGGGCGTTGTCGCTCCTTGCCGGGCAGCCCGGCGTCCCGAGGACGATCCTCGCCCTGGGAAGACTCGATAGGCGCATTGCCAATGCATGGTGGAACTCGAATCGAATACCCCTTCAAAGGCAATTCAAAAACGAATTAGCGTCACTCCAACGGACTGGTGCGTGCCTCAGCGCGCGGAGGTTGACAGACGGGGCCGCAGCGGGGACAATAAAGCACGTTCGGGCTGGTGCGTTCGTCTAGCGGTTCAGGATCGAGACGTCGGAATGATCAGGGCTCGTTGCCGGTCTCCGCTTTCGATTGTGCTGCGCGCTTGCCCTGCTCAAAGCGACTGACGAAGCAGCCACTCCGCCCTCAACCCCCATGTCCGGCCGCGTTTCCCCGGAGCCGCCCGCGACTTCCGCGCCTGATTATTCGCGGTTCGCGGTCCCGCTCTTCACCCAGGTCCAGCAGGATTTCAAGTTCTGGCTGATGATCGTGACGCTGCTTTGCCTTTTCCGTTGGGTGATGATCGGACTGTTCCGGGGTGAAATGCTCGACTCCACCACCTGGGTTGACCTGGCGACATGCGTCCGGCGCGGTCTGCAGTTCGACATCTGCGTGGCGACGTTCTGGGTCCTGCCCTGCGTCTTGGCCAGCCTCGCGTGCGGCCTCGGCCTGACCGATCGCGTCGCTCAGCGTATCCGGCGCTGCGTGGTCTGGCTGTTTCTCGTCCTGACCCCCCTTCTTCTGGCCATGACCATCGCGTTCTATAGCGAGTTCAAGGACCAGTTCAACCACTGGATTCTGCGCGGGATGTTCGATGACTTCCGGGCCATCGTCAGCACCATCTGGAAGGAGTATCATCCGCTCTGCTTCCTTGCAGGAGCAGGAGCGGTCTCCGGTGGGCTGTGGCTCGCAGTCAGGCGCTGGATTCAACGGCCCTTCTGGACCCTGGAGAACCGCCCGGGTTGCTGCCGCAGCGCTTGGAGGAACGTGACGGCAGTGGCGTTTCTGGTGGGGGCGCTGATCCTGGGCTTGCGCGGCTCCGCGGGACGGCGGCCAATCCAGATGAAGGATGCTTCGCCAACCAAGGACGCCTTCCTCAACAAGATGATCGTCAATCCCTATTGGAGATTGCGCCTGGTGGCGTGGAATTATCGGGCGGCCTCGGGGGGCGTGGGATTCAAGACTCTTTGGCCGGACGGCGACATTCGGAGCGCGGTTCAGACCGCGTTCCCCGGCG
>JAKLEJ010000267.1 GCA_022711695.1 Verrucomicrobiota bacterium
CCGCTCGATGGAGACCGATTCCGCCCGCTGGCGCCAGGCGCATCGCCAGGCGATCGCCCGGCTTCAAGCTTGCCAGCGCCCGGTGAATGCCGTGGTCCGGCTTGAACTGCCCCGGATACCCCAGGTCGATGTCCTCCAACCCCAGCGCCTCGTAGTTCACGGGGATGGGCGGGGCGCTCTCGGCAGGGGCGTGAAACTCGCCGCGGAGCACACTCGGGCCGGTCAGGCTGGCTGCGAGCGAGGGCTGGCAGTCGGCGCGGTCGAAGACGGCGAGCGATTTTCGGGCGCGTGTCATCCCCACGTAGAAGACCCGCCGTTCCTCCTCCTGCCTGGACCTGTCCGCCTTCAGCGGCCACGGCCCGACGAGCAGCACATGGTCATACTCCGCGCCCTTGGCCGAATGCACCGTGCCGAGCGCCACGCCTTCGCCGCAACTGAGGTCGCGACGACTTTCCTCGCAAGCTTCGTAAAGGAATTCGACGGCTTCCTGGACCGGCGCCTCGGCGTCGCCCGACTCGTACTGCCACGAGTCGAGCAGCCGCCGCAAGAAGCACGCCCATGGGTTTTGGGGATCGTCCCCGAGCATACCCGCCGCCATCGAAATCAAGTCGCTCGCCCGGCAGAGCCGATTGCGGTCCTGCGCCAGCAGGTTCAGGAAGAGATGAATCTCGCGAATCTGGTGCAGCGGCGGCAGAGCGCTGCGCCCCGCCTGCCATCGAATCGGGATGTGTTCGAGCTCCAGCCGCTGCCTGACCCGGGCCAGGTCCTCATGGGTGCTGGAGAGGATCGCCACGCTGGATTCCCCGGAGACGCCCAGGGTCTGGAGCCGCCGGAGTTCCGCCACGACGGCCCTGGCCTGGCTGAAGGCGTCCGCCACGCGGACCACCTGCACCCGGCCCTGGCCAAGCCCGTCGCGCTCCCCAAAGACGCCTCCGGCCGGCAGGGCCTCGCGCCGGCGGTCGATGCGGATGGGTCGATCCGTCTTCATGCGGTCGGAGTTCGCGGCGATGACGGCGTTGGCGGCGTCGATGATGTGGCGCGTGGAACGGTAGTTCTCGATCAGGTAGTGAACCTCCGCGCCGTAATCCTGCTGGAAGCGCCGGATGAAGGCGACGTTGGCGCCGCGAAAGGTGTAGATGTTCTGGTCGTCATCCCCGACCGCCAGGATCGAGAGCCTCTGATCGGCGTCACCGAGCGTGCGCCCGGCGATCGCGCTGATCAGTTCATACTGGGGTTCGTCGATGTCCTGGTATTCGTCCACCAGGATGTATTGGAAGCCCGCCAGCAGGCGGTCGCGGGCCTCGTCGGGTTCGAGGCCGGCCGGGACCTTGTGCCCGCGCAGGAGCGCCACCGCGTCCGGAATGAGCGCATCGAGGTCCGGGGGCGGGTCGGCCGCCCCGGCGCGTCCGGAGAACGACCGCCCGAGAAGGCGCATGGCCAGCCCGTGATAGGTCTGTACGGTTACGCCGCGGGCGTCGTCCCCCGCCAGTTCGGCCAGGCGGCGGCGCAGTTCGAGGGCCGCGCCGCGGTTGAAGCAGCACACCAGCACGCTCTGCGGCCGGACCCGCTCGACCCGGAGCAGGCAGGCGCAGCGGTGCACGACCGTGCGGGTCTTGCCCGAGCCCGGCCCGGCCAGGATCAGCATGTTCCGGCCGGGCGGCGCCGTCACCACCTTGATCTGCGCCGGGTTTTCGAGATCGGTCACGATTTGCTGGAAGGACCGGGCGGTGGTGGCGTGGCGGAGCATCTCCGGCCGGGCCCCGAGGAAGCGGCGGATGAACTCGTCCTTTTCCAGTGTGAAGTAGGCCAGCACCAGCGCCAGGGCCTCCTTGATGCGGTCGAGTCCGCGCCGGGCGTATTCGCTCATCACGTGCACCTGGAGGACGCGCTCCTTGTAATGATGCTCCAGCGGCCGGAAATCGCTGGCCTTGTAGGGCTCGTGGCGGGTCTCGGGCTGCAGGCGGATCGTCATGGCCGATCGAAACACCGCCAGCCCTTGCTGCAGGGTGATCGCTCTCTGTTCGTGGAGGTACATCAGCCCCCGTTCCAGGGCGGCGTCGATGTCCTTAAGCTCGGACCGCAACAGCAGATCGCGGTCGAGCGCGTCCCGCATTTCTTCGAAGGAGAATTCCACCAGGAGGTCTGCCCGGGGCGGTGTGCCCGCGGGAATCCGGCCCAACAGGGCCTCCAACAGCATGGCGGCGACGCGGCGGCGTTTTTCCGCCAGCTCGGCGATGGCCGTCCAGGTTCGTTTCACGCGCACCCGGTAGGCGTCGCGCCCGACGTGCCTCAGCTCGAGGCTTCCCGTCCGGCCGGCGAAGCCGCGTCCGTCCTCGCTCAGGCTCTTGAGGAGGGCTCGGGCCATCTCGGGGGACGATTCGACGCCCTCGTCGCACAGGCGCTGGTTAAGCAGCCGCAGCGAGAGCGGCATCCAACCCTCCGGGTCGGGGGCTTCGCCGGCCAGCAGGTCGGTCAGCTTCCGGTCGGCTGCCGTCACCCGGGCGAAGCGCTGGCGGGCGTCGTCTTCGACCTTGTGGCGCACATAGGCGTTGAGCAGGGTGTCCCGCTTCATCAGGCCCGCCTCCGCCATGCTGCCGAGGATCTTGAGGATTCGGGCGCTGAGGTATTCCGGGCTGGCCCGCTCGGCCGGGAAGCCCCGGGCGTAGCCCGCAAACTCGGGGAGCAGCGCCAGGCGGTCCACGGTCAGCGCCTCGGCCGGCCCCGCGTTCATGAATTCGCGCAGGATCGCCGTCCAGAGGCTGCGCTCCAGCCGCGAGAGGTGGAGCGGGATCATTCGTTCCTCCGCCTCTGCCAGGTTCTTCACCAGCAACCGGGCCTGGAACACGCTGGTCACATTCTCGTCCCGCTGGATGAGCCCCGCCCGTTCGAGCCAGGAAAGCGCGGTCCGCACCTTCGTGTCCGCGCCGCGCTCCTCGATGCGGATGTCCGCCTCCATGTCCTCGTCGCGCAGAATCTCGCCGGCCGTGATGACGATCGTGTCCTTTTCGCCGTGCGCCGATTTTCTCAGGCTGCGGAGGATCTGGGCGATGTCATGCCGGCTGAGCTCGGAGCAGGCGTTCATGCGGAACTGCCGCTCGCAATCCTCCTCGTCGAACAGCAGCACGCAGGCGGCGCTCCGGCCGTCGCGGCCGGCGCGTCCGGCCTCCTGCAGGTAGTTCTCGAGCGAGCCGGGCGTGTCCGCGTGGACCACTAGGCGCACGTCCTCCTTGTCGATGCCCATGCCGAAGGCGTTGGTGGCGCAAATGACCCGCAACGCGCCGCCCAGGAATTCGTCCTGGACGCGCTTCTTTTCGGGGGGCGTGAGGCCGGCGTGAAAGTGGCCGGCCGGCCAGCCTTTGGCGCGCAGATAGGTGGAGGACACCTCGGCGTCCTCGCGGGTGGCCCGGAAGACGATGGCGCTGCCGCCGCCCTCGGGGGCCAGCCGGTCCTTCAGCAGATCGTGGATGCGCTCGAGCTTGCCGTGGCCGGCGATCGTCTGCACCTCGAAGCGCAGGTTGTCCCGCTCCACGCCCCCTTCGAAGAGCCGCAGCTCGCGGCCCGTCTCCGACTTGAAATAGGCCAGGATTTCCTCCTGGACGTCGCGCTTGGCGGTGGCGGTGAAGCAGGCCAGCGCCGGGATGGGGGTTTGCTGCGCTCGCGAGAACTCCCGGATGAACCGGCCGGCGTAAAGGTAGTCCGGCCGGAAATCGTGCCCCCATTTCGAGAGACAGTGGGCCTCGTCGAAGACCCAGCAGCCCACTTCGCGCTGGGCGATGGCCGCGCGGAAGGAGCGGTTGCGCAGTTGCTCGGGCGACACATACAGCAGCGCCACGTCCCCCAGGCGCACCCGCCGCAGCACGTCCGCCCGCTCCGGCGGCGTGAGCAGCCCGTAAAGCGCCGCCGCCAGCGGCGTGCCCGTGCGTCGCGCCAGGCCGTCCACCTGGTCCTTCATCAGCGCCTGGAGCGGCGAAATGACGATGGTCAGCGCGCCCCGCCGCTGGTTGCGCGCCAAAGCCGGAAGCTGGTAGCACAACGATTTGCCCCCGCCCGTCGGCAGGATCGCCAGCAGCGACTCGTTGCGCATGCCCGCTTCGACGATTTCCCGCTGCAGGCTCCCGCCGGCGGCGTTCGCCGGCCGCTCGCGGAAATCGTCGAATCCGAAGAAGGCGCGCAACTGCTCGCGGGCGTCGTGCGTGCGCCGGCAATAGGCGCAGTCGGCGGCGGGGCAGGGGACCTCGCGCAGGCGTTCGATCAGCCGGCCCGTGAGCGGGTGCTCCAGCCGCACCCAGGGCGGCAGGACCGAATTCGACCCGGCGACGCGCAGCCAGGTCACCGCGTACGCCAGGGCCAGCCGTTGAGCGGTGGTCTGGATGAGCGCGGCCTCCGGCCGCGCGCTGGCGCAGGCCCAGCGGGGAAACAGCCCACCGCACAGTTCGAGGGCGCGGGCGGGCTCGGGCGCGCGGCCGCCCAGCGCGCTGAAGAACAGTCCCAGGCCCTCGGCCAGGCGCTCGCCGGGTTCGTCCGCCGCGGCCAGCAGGAAGTGCAGCAGCTCGAACAAGCCCGGCTCGGTCTGCCGCAAGCCATTCAGGGAGCGGAATTCGTCCGCAAAGAGCGCCGCCGCCTGGCGGGCGTCGGCCACCGGGTCGTTCACGCTCTCGCGAACCAGCTTGTAGTCCTTGACCAGCCGATGATAGGGGTTTTCGGGAAAGGCGATGGGAGAGAGCACCAGCGTGTCGATGACCGGCAGGCTCAGCAGCGGATGGCCGGGAATGCTGTCCTGCAGCACGCGGAGATCGTGCCGGACCAGGTTGTGGCCCAGCAGGCAGCCGGCGGAAGAGGCCAGCGCCCCTAATTCATCCAGGGCGTTCCCCGGCGCAAAGGCTTCCGTGCTCGAAAACGTTCGGTCGCCCAGGACGGCGCCCACCTTCAGAATCTTGCCGCGCTGAGAGACCTCCAGGTCCAGAACTAGCGCCTGGCGCAGGAGCCGGCTGAGACCGTCTTCCTGCGCCTGCGGCTCGTGGCTGCTCTGGAGTTCCATGCGCTCGGCGCAGTCTAGCCGAAGCGTCCCCGGCCTGTCCAAACCTGTTGGGGTTCCCCAATTCCTGCCGGAGCGATTGCCTGGCTCATCCTCGCTGCCAGAGTCAAGCGCCGCGTTCGCGCGGGGTTGTGGAACGCCGATTCGGAGGCTTGCGTTTTTGAACGTCTTGGCGGAATGCTCAGGCCATGCAATCCAATCGCAGGACTTTTCTGAAAGAACTGGGCCTGGGCGCCGCCGGCCTGGGCCTGGTGGTGTGCCTCCCCGGCTGCCGGAGCGCGGCGCCGCTTTCTGGCCGCAGCGCCTTGCCGCGCGGGACGCCTGAAGAGCAGGGAGTGTCGTCCGAGGGCATTCAGTCGTTCTT
>JAKLEJ010000268.1 GCA_022711695.1 Verrucomicrobiota bacterium
GCACAGATGGCGCACCTCGGCCGCGTAGAGCAGCGCCTTGCTGGGCATGCAGCCGCGCAGGATGCACGTGCCCCCCAGTTCCTTGGCGCCGTCGATCAGCGTCACCCGCAGGCCCGCGCCCGCGGCGACGCGCGCCGCGGCAAACCCCGCGCTGCCGCCCCCGATCACGGCCACGTCGTAATCGTAACTCGTCGAACCGCTCATGGCTGAAGCATCCGCAACCCGCTCCGGAAACGCGAGCCCAAACCGCCGTTGACCGTCCCTAGCCCAAATCCCCCCGCGACTGGCGATCGGGTTCCGGCGACGCGGGGCGGGGGAGCAGGCCCAGCGAAACCAGGGCGGCCTGCGCCTCGGATACGCCGCGGGTCTGCCGGGCCGTCAATCCCGCCTGCCTCGCCGCTTCCACGCATTCGATGTTGTCGTCAAAGAAGAGGATTTCGCCGGGGCTCACGCCCAGGTCGCGGACGACATGGTCATAAGCGGCGCGATCCGGCTTCATCAGCCCGATTTCCTGCGAGAGGTAGCAACGGTCAAACCTGGCCGCCAGCCCCATCTCCTGGAGCCGCCGCCAGTGCAGTTCGTTGTTGTTGCTCAGGCAGGCCAGCAGGAAACGCCCCCGCAACGATTCCAGAAGGTTGAAAGCGCCCTCCATCGGCCCCCGGTCCCAGCTCACGAACCGCTCCAGGAAGAGTTTCGGCGCCAGCGACAACCCCAGTTCCCTCACCGCGCCGGCGGCAAACTCCTCCGCTCCGCATTGGCCGGTTTCGAAGCGCCGCACCGAGGGCGACATCAGCCAGAAGCGGCGGGCCGCTTCGCGGTCGATCCTCTGGGCGCACAACTCCAACAAGGGAGTAATCCCGTCGAACTCGACCAGCACCCCGCCCAGGTCAAATAGAAGAACGCGTATCGTCGCCATAATCGTTGTTGCCTCGCGGCCGCGCGGCTCTCCGCCGGTCGCTGCCGGCGCCGGCCCTGCGCCGTCCAGGGAGGCTGACCGAAATGCCGGCGGACCTCAAGCCCGCGCCTGAATCCTCGATCCGCCTCCGAGGTCTTCCGGGCTGCCCGCGGCGGTTCATGCCGGACGGGCGAGTGGCTGACGGGGCAGGAGATGCGCGGCTTGGGTTCCGCCTTTTGGCCTTGCTGGGCTCGGAAGCCAAACCTAACGTCGCCGGGTGAGTTCGACTCCCGAGGCAGGAGACAAACTGGGCGCGGAATCCTCCGGGGCGCCGGTGGCGGGGCCGCAGCCCTCCGTGGCAGGGCCGCCCGGCAAGCCCATTCGCGTGCACTTGCCCCCGCCGAAGTCTCCCGTGGCGCCGCCACCAACGGACGCCCCTCCGAAAGAGGACGGCGCGAGCCCTGTCGCAGCCTTGCTGCTGGGTCTGATGATTCTCCTGAGCCTGCTTGTTTCGGCCCAGGGGGTCGTTTGCTTCTTTCTCCTGGCTTGCGGTCTTGCCATGGTTCACAGCCTCCTGTCCGGGCCAGGCCGAACTCTCGAGGATTACGCGCTGATTGTCCCCCATTGGATCGACCGGTTGGCGGCAAAGGCTAAGGCGCCGGATGGCCGGTTGGTCCTGGGAATCCTCTTCGTCGCCGCGGCGGTGTTCCTGGCCCCCCACATCCTCTTTGGCTTGGGCGGCGCGGCGGCGCTCCTGGCGTCACTGCGACTGCTTCACGCGCTGGAACGGCCCGCGACCCGGTTGTGGGGTTGGGGCGACGCGCTCGGGCGAAGCTGGGCGCGATGGGTTCGCGAGCGCCTGGGCGCGGCCCCGGCTGCCGTCCTGGCCGCGCTCAGCGCCGCCCCCACCGTTTGGCTCCTGGCGGGAGTGGTGGTTGCCCCTCGAACAGGCGCGTGGCGCTACGGCCAGATCGGGGTGACCGCTGCCGCCCTGCTGGCGCTCATGGCCTGGCTGTTGCGGCCCGTTGGCCGCGCCCCGACGGCCGGGCCGGTTCAGGAATCCCTCGCGCTGGGCCGGCGGACGCTCTGGGTGTCCACCGTGGCGATCTCCCTGGCTCTGCTGGTGACCGGCATCCAGGTGACGAGACGGCTGGGGATACCCTTTCTGACCGGGCGCCTGGAGTGGAACGGGATCTGGCTGGGACTGGCCCCGGCGGCCGCGCTTTGGATTTGGTGGCGGGGATACCACAAACGGATGGGGCCGGTTGCGCCTGCGGACACAGGCGAACCGCTGGCCGAGCGCGAAAGCTGGAAGGCTTCCACCCTGGCGGCGGCTGCGGCCGCTCTCCTCGTTTTCCTCCAGGAACGGGCCCTGGTGTTGGACAAGCCAGGCGTGGGGGCTGCTGGCGTTTCGCTGGTCCTGGCTGGATTGACGGTCGTTTGGACCGCCGCCGCATGGCTGCTTCTCCACTCGGGCCGAACCGATGACAGCGTTCCTGTGCCGGAATGGGCCATGGTCCAGGCGCTCGTTCTCCTGAGCTCGATGGTGTGTTTCCTGGGGGTCTTTCTAGGCGGGGTATGGGGCGCCCTGTTGGCCATCGTTCCCGTGCTTCGGTTCTGGCAGGAGGCGGCCCGGCTCATGCGCCGGTCTCGCGCGCCGGCGTCGGATGCAGGCCCTCAGGCCTGATCCGCGAGTCCGGAGCAAGAGGTCGCCAGCGCCGCGCGGTAGGCTGGCAGGGTCTCGTGCGGCTGCGAGACGGTCATCCCCAGGTCGCGCAGCAGCCCATCCTGCAACGCGTAGATCCACCCGTGCACGGTCAGTTTCTGTCCGCGTTCCCAGGCGTCCCGGGCGATGGTCGTTTGGCACACGTTGGCGGTCTGCTCGATCACGTTGAGCTCGCAAAGCCGGTCGGCGGCCCCGGCTTCGCCTTCCCGCAGCCGGCTGGCGTGCTTCTGCCGCACGTCTTCCACATGGCGCAGCCAGTTGTCGCTCAGGCCCAGGCGCTCCTTCGCGAACGCTGCCCGAACGCCGCTGCACCCGTAGTGCCCGCAGACAATAATGTGGCGCACCTTGAGGATATCCACCGCGAACTCCATCACCGAAAGACAGTTCAGATCCGTGTGCACCACCAGGTTGGCAATGTTCCGATGAACGAACAGTTCGCCCGGCCGCAGCCCCACGATCTCGTTGGCGGGCACCCGGCTGTCCGAGCATCCGATCCAAAGATATCCGGGCGTTTGCTGCCGGGAGAGATTGACGAAGAAATCGGGCTCTTGTTGCAGGAGGCGTTGGGCCCAGGCCTTGTTGTTTTCGAACAGTCGGCTGAGTTCTCGCATGGTCAAAAAGCTCGCGCGCCAGCATTATGCAGGTTGTCAGGCCGTTTGTCGATGCGGCAAACCAAGCCTTTCGTGCCCGCCGCCGGATCTCGCCAGACGCCCCGTCGCCAAATGGAAGCTCCTGTGGTAGGTTTACGCGGGTGAGCCTAAATCCTGCCATGTCTGACAAGCCTTCCGGTTCGGGGTCCGGGGTTGCGCTCGACCCGGACCGGACCTTGCGGATTGACCCGGACGCGCGGGTCGGCAACCGGGGGCCGAGGATGTTCGGCGACTACGAGGTGATCGAGGAGATCGACCACGGCGGCATGGGGGTGGTCTATAAGGCCCGCCAGGTGAGCCTGAACCGCGTGGTGGCGCTGAAGATGATCCTGTCGGGACAATTCGCCGGGGCGGAAGAGATCCGGCGCTTCCTGACCGAGGCCGAAGCCGCCGCCAATCTGAACCATCCCAACATCGTCTCCATCTACGAGGTGGGACAGCATGAGGGGCGTCACTACTTCAGCATGCGCTTCGTGCCGGGACGCAGCCTGGCCCGCCTGCGGGAGGACGGCGATTGGAGGTTCGACGACGGCCGGGCCGCGGCGCGCCTCCTCGCCAAGGTGGCCCGCGCGGTCCACTATGCCCATCAGCAGGGCATTCTCCATCGCGATCTCAAGCCAGGGAACATCCTGGTGGACGCCGAGGGGGAGCCGCATGTCACGGATTTCGGCCTGGCCCGCCAGTTGACCAAGGACAGCAGCCTGACGTTGAGCGGGGCGCTCCTGGGCACGCCCAGCTTCATGGCGCCCGAGCAAGCCGCCGGCAAGATCCGGGAGCTGACCCCCGCCGCCGACATCTACAGCCTGGGATCGGTGCTCTACTTCCTGCTCACCGGGGCGCCGCCCTTTGCCGCCGAGTCGCTTCTGGACACGCTCGCCCAGGTGTTGGGCGGCGAAGTGGTCCTGCCGCGCGCCGTCAATCCCCGCGTGCCCCGCGATCTCGAGCAAATCTGCCTGCGCTGTCTTCAGAAGCCCCCCGAGCAGCGCTACGACTCCGCCGGCGCGCTCGCCGAAGACCTGGAGAGATTTCTCCGCAATGAGCCGGTGGAAGTGCGCGCCCGCGGCGGCTGGGAGCGGCTGCTTCTCTGGATTCGCCGCCAGCCGGCGCTGGCCTCGCACCTGCTGGCGCTGGCGGCGTGCGCGCTGGTCTCGCATGCCGCCTTCGAGATCGCGCCTCACATGTCCCCGCAGCGGCATTGGGCCATCCTCGCCGTGCTGGCCTTCTGGGCCGTGCTTTCGGCGGGCTGCCAGCGGACCCTGCGCCGCCCGGGTTGGAGCGAGGCGGCGTGCTTCTTGTGGTCTGGCGCCGACGCGGCGCTGCTTACCCTGGTTCTGCACCTGGCCGGGGCGCTCCACGGCCCCCTGGTTGCCCTTTACCTGGCGATGATTGCGCTCTCGGGTCTTTGGTATCGCAAGGCGCTGGTTGCCATGACCACCCTTCTGTCCATGACGGGCTACGGAATCCTCCTCGGCGTCGATTCTTCGGCGCAGCCCGTGCAAACGCCCGCAAGCTGGCATCTGCTCTTCTTCGTGGCCATGGCCATCACAGGGGTGGTGGTCGCCTATCTTGTTTACCGGGTCCAAACCCTTAGTCGCTTCTATGCCCAACGACCTGTTCACTGAAACCGGGGTGTTTCAGCGCGCATCCGCGCGCGCCTGGCCTGACCAGGATCGAGCGCGGACTTCATCCGGTCGAGAGTCCTTGACACCCCGGGCCGGAGCGCGTTCCAGTATCCCCTCGAAATGGGGAAGGACAACGGTGTGTGGCCCAGCCGGATACAGATCGATGCTTGCCGGACCCGGCGGCTGGCTGGCCGCGTCGCCGACGCCGCGCGCCGTGGGCGCGTCGCGCCGTTCCGTTCCCCGAGTCCCCTGCCATAATGTCCGCCAGATACCATGAATGTCACTGTTCTCGGCGAAGCGCGGTTCCCTTCGCCCATTCAACGCGTGGTCAGCGATGCGCTTCGAGTGCCGGAGCAAATCGTGCGCGATCCGCAGGCCCCCGCCGAACCGCAATTATGGTTTGAGCTGGCCGGGCCGCGCGCTCAACTGTTCTTCGATCCGAAGACCACCCGCGCCGGCATCGTCACCTGCGGCGGGC
>JAKLEJ010000269.1 GCA_022711695.1 Verrucomicrobiota bacterium
CTGCAACGCCCGCGTTGCGAGGAAGGTTCCGGAACTCTGGATACTGGGCTCTGTGGTCGTTGCGGTAGTTTTCATCTTCGTTCCTTCGCGGGTTGGAGGATTGGCGTGAGGGTTGGCCATGGAGGTCTAGCCGACGGCGCGCTCCGGCACGCTGGCGAGGCGGGCGTTGGCGAACCGAGAGAGATCGGGGCTCATGGAGGGGCCGCCTGCCGCCGGGGAAGGCTGGAGCGAAGCCCGGCGGAGACGATATAGCCGGCGCAGTCGGACGAACCGCAGCGGCAGGGGTGCTCGCGGTAGTCCACCAGGTCGTAGCCGTAGTCGAAGGTAATTTCCTCACCCGTCTTGATGTCCCGGAGCGCGACAATCCAGATGCGCCCCTCGATCAGCTCCGCCTCGCAATTGGGCGAGCAACTGTGGTTGAGCAGCCGGGCGGGATTCCAGGCGACATTGCCATCCACATCCGTTTCCTCATCCAACTGGAAGATGTATTCGTTGCCGAGGCGGCAACGCTCCACCGAATCCCGCTTGGTGATGCGATTGCCGACATACTCGATCACCAGCATGCCTTTGGGGAGGTCCCCGCGGGCGAAGCCTCCCAGGCCATGGATGGGAGACGGTCTGAAAACCACATGCGGCGCGTCGATCGCGGCGGCGGCCTGAACGCCGTCCGCCGGGGCCAGAACCGTTTGCAGCGTTGTGTTCATGCCCATCGGATCGCAGGTGGAGCCTGCATCGGCGCCGCCGCCCCGGCGCCAGTCGGCCCCCGGCTCCCACTCTCAGAGCCCCGGGGCGCTCCCAGCCGTCCGGCCCCGGGATCAGCCTTTGGGCTTCTCCAGGGCGTGACGGTATTTCCTCTTGAAGCGGTTGCACGAGGAAATCGCGGTCTTGCCGTCGTCATTCTCCCAGACCTCGTCGTACTTCGCTTCGCGGGGTTGGCCGCGCAAAGGATGCTCCTTCAAAATGTTCCCCTTGTCATCGGAATCGATTTCGACAAAGCGCACCTTCTGGTTTCGGTTCAGCCGGTTCGACAGTATGACGAGTATCTTGCGTTTCATGCGTCCACAAATCCTGGAGTCATCATCCGGGGGAGCGGCCCCGGAGTCAATCCCAAGCCCGCCCCAAGGCCGGCCGGGATCGATGCGGGCCCCTGGGTCAGGTTTGCGGAATCGGGGCTGGACAGCGTCGCGGCGGTTTGAGAACCATGGGGTTCATGCAAGCCATTCTCGCGCTGGATCAAGGCACCACCAGTTCGCGGGCGATTCTCTTCGACCGGTCGAGCGCCGTTCTCGGGGCGGCCCAGAAGGAGTTCCGCCAGGTCTATCCGCAGGCCGGCTGGGTGGAGCACGATCCGGTGGAAATCTGGCAAAGCCAGCTCGAGGTGGCGCGCGCCGCGCTGGCGCAGGCGGGCCTGAAAGCCCGGGATGTGGCCGCCATCGGCATCACCAACCAGCGGGAAACCACCGTGCTCTGGGATCGGAGGACCGGGGCCCCCATTCATAATGCCATTGTGTGGCAGGACCGGCGCACGGCGAAGTTCTGCGACCAGCTCAAGCGGGCCGGCCTGGGGGAGACGGTTCAGCGCAAGACGGGCCTGGTGATCGACGCCTATTTCTCGGGGAGCAAGCTGCGCTGGCTGCTGGACCACGTCGCTGGCGCGCGGGAGCGGGCCGGACGCGGGGAACTGGCCTTTGGCACGATCGACACCTGGCTGCTCTGGAACCTGACGGGCGGGCGCTGCCACCTCACGGACCCCAGCAACGCCTCGCGCACGATGCTCTACAACCTGCGCTCGGGCGACTGGGACGACGAACTGCTGCGCGCGCTGGACATTCCACGCGAGGTCCTGCCGGAGGTGCGCGCCTCGAGCGAGGCGCTGGGCGAAACCGGGGCGGGGGTCCTGGACGGGCCGGTGGTCATCGCGGGCGTTGCCGGGGACCAACAGGCGGCGCTGTTCGGGCAGAGCTGCTTCGAGCGGGGGCTGGCCAAGAACACTTACGGCACGGGCTGCTTCATGCTCATGAACATCGGCCTGGAGCCAACGCCTTCCCGGCACCAGTTGCTCACCACCGTGGCCTGGAAGGCCGGGCCGAAGCCCGAGTTCGCCCTCGAGGGCAGCGTGTTCATCGGCGGGGCGGTGGTCCAATGGCTGCGAGACGGGCTGGGGCTGGTGAAATCGTCGTCCGAGATCGAGGCCCTGGCTTCGAGCGTGCCGGATTGCGGCGGGGTCTACCTGGTGCCGGCGTTCGCCGGGCTGGGCGCGCCGCACTGGGACCAGTACGCGCGCGGCACCATCACGGGGCTGACCCGGGGCACCACCGCCGGGCACCTGGCCCGAGCCGCGCTGGAAGGAATCGCCTTCCAGGTGGCGGACGTGCTCGAGGTGATGCGGGAGGATTCGGGCATCCCGATGAACGGCCTGCGGGTGGACGGCGGGGCCTCGGCGAACAATTTGCTGATGCAATTCCAGGCGGACCTGCTGCGCGTGCCGGTGGTGCGCCCGAAAGTCGTCGAGACGACGGCGCTGGGGGCGGCCTACCTGGCCGGGCTGGCCGCCGGGTTCTGGAAAGACCGCGCCGAGGTGCGTCAAGCCTGGCGGGCCGACCGCGTGTTCGAAGCCCGGATGAGCGCGGACGAGGCCGCGCACCGGCGCAGCCGCTGGGCGGAGGCCCTCAAACGGGCCGGGGAATGGGAGGAGCGCACCCAGGCCCAGCCTGCGCCCGTCACCGCCTGAGCCGCGCCGCCCGGACCGCCCTCCCATGCAACGCGCCACCCATCTTCGGCGAATCACCGAACACCGGGGCCGGTGGGACCTGGCCGTGGTGGGCGGAGGCGCCACGGGGGTGGGGATTGCCGTGGACGCCGCGGCGCGCGGCTACCGTGTGGCGCTGCTGGAGCAAAGCGATTTCGGCAAGGGGACCTCGAGCCGCTCGACGAAGCTGGCGCATGGCGGCGTGCGCTATCTGCAGCAGGGCAACGTGTCGCTGGTGATGGAAGCGCTGAAGGAGCGGGGCCTGCTGCTGCAAAACGCCCCCCACCTGGTGCACGACCTCCCCTTCGTGGTGCCCAATTATCTTTGGTGGGAGGCGCCCTTTTACGGGGTGGGGCTGAAGGTTTATGACATGCTGGCCGGGAAGTACGGCTTCGGGGCGTCGCGGCTGCTCTCCCGCGCCGAGGTGCTGGAGCGCATTCCCACCCTGGAGCAGGAGGGCCTGCGCGGAGGCGTGCTCTACCACGACGGCCAATTCGACGACAGCCGGCTGCTGATCAACCTGGCGCAAACCGCCGCCGAACAGGGCGCGTGCCTGCTGAACTACGCGCGGGTGGTGGATCTGGAGAAGGACGCCGATGGTTTCACCGCCGGCCTGCGCTTTCGGGACGAGGAGACCGGGCTGGAGCACCGCGTGGAAGCCGGCTGCGTGATCAACGCCACTGGGCCGTTCTGCGACGAGCTGCGGCGTCGGGACGATCCGCAGGCGGCGCCGCTTATTGCACCCAGCCAGGGCGTGCACCTGACGCTCGGGCGGGAGTTCCTGCCGGGCGGCACAGCCATCATGGTCCCGCACACGCGCGACGGCCGGGTGATGTTCGCCATCCCCTGGCGCGACCACGTGGTGGTGGGAACCACGGACACGCCGATCGCAGCGGCCAGTCTCGAGCCCCGCCCCCTCGATCACGAGGTCGATTTCATCCTCGAGACCGCCGGCGGCTACCTGGCCCGCCGCCCGAGCCGGGCGGACATTCTCAGCGTGTTCACGGGCATTCGCCCGCTGGTGAAGGCCGGCGACTCCGCCAGCACGGCGGCCCTTTCGCGCGACCACACCCTCCAAATCTCGAAGTCGGGTCTGCTGACCATCACCGGGGGCAAATGGACGACCTACCGCAAGATGGCCGAGGACTGCGTCGAACACGCCCTGGTGCTGGCGCGCCTGCCCGAGCGCCCCTGCGTCACCCGAGACTTGCATGTGCACGGCTTTCACCGGCGCGCCGAACAATTCGGAGACCTGTCCGGCTACGGGTCGGACGCCGTCGGAATCGGCGAGCTGATGCGCGAGGACCCCGCGCTGGCGCGGCCGTTGAGCGAGGCGCTGCCCATCCGCGGGGCGGAGATCGTGTGGGCCGCGCGCCACGAGATGGCCCGGACCCTGGACGACGCGCTGGCGCGCCGCACCCGGGCGCTGTATCTCGACAGCCGGGCCGCCCTGGAGATGGCCCCGAGGGCCGCCCGGCTGCTGGCCGCCGAGCTCGGCCGCGACCGGTCCTGGGAAGAACGCCAGCTCGAAGATTTTCGGGAGATTGCCTCCCGTTTTGCGGTGAACCCCCCTTAAGAAGACGCATGAACGCCTGTCTGGCTGAATTCATAGGGACGACAATGGTGGTCACTTTTGGCAATGGCGTGGTGGCCAACGTGCTTCTGGCGCGCACCAAAGGCAACAACGGCGGCTGGATCGTCATCACCGCCGGGTGGGCGCTGGCGGTGTTCATCGGCGTGTTCTGCTCGCAGTCTTTCAGCGGCGCCCATCTCAACCCGGCGGTCACGCTGGCCATGGCCGCCGCCGGGAAGTTCCCCTGGGCGGGGGCGGCCGGCTACCTGCTGGCGCAGGTGCTGGGCGGAATCGCCGGCGGAACCCTCGTGTTCCTGTTCTACCGCGAGCACTTCAAAGTCTCGGAAGACGCCACCGCCAAGCGCGGCTGCTTCTGCACCGCGCCGAACATCCGGCATCTGCCGCAAGCCTTCTTCTGCGAAGCGGTCGGCACGTTCCTGCTGGTGTTCCCGATCTTCCTGATGACAGAGGCGACCGTGAAGCTGCCGGGGGTCGGCGGTCCGGGCGGGGAGGCCATGATCGGCCTCGGGAGCCTGGGCGCCGTGCCGGTGGCCCTGGTGGTGCTGGGAATTGGCTTGTCGCTCGGCGGAACGACCGGCTACGCCATCAACCCGGCCCGCGACTTCGGCCCGCGGCTGGCGCACGCGCTGCTGCCGGTGCCGGGCAAGGGGGACAGCGATTGGGGCTATGCCTGGGTGCCAGTCGCCGGTCCCATCGTGGGCGGGTTGCTGGCGGCTCTGGTTCAGTGGAGCTTGCGCTGAGCGGCGGCGCCGCGACCAGCAGAGCGACGTGGGGGCCCGCGCGGTTCTAAAAAAAACCATGGCCGCAGCGGCGGCCTTAAGTCAGGAAGCACGGCAATGAAGATGTCATCGATCATGAATAACCGCCTGTTGAATGCGAGGGTTGGGGGCACAGCGCCGGGCGCAACGGGAAGAGGCATCCTCCGCCTGTGGGCGCTGGTCGCAGCGGCGGCGCTAACGGGTGTGCAAGGCGGCAGGGCGAAGGCGGTGACCTCCGCCGAGCTGGACGA
>JAKLEJ010000027.1 GCA_022711695.1 Verrucomicrobiota bacterium
GTCGGTGTAGCCGATGTCGAAGTGGGTCTTGAACACCACCACCACCTGCTTCACCCCGGTTGGCTGCGCCTCGACCGGGGCTGCCCGCCCCGTCCCGGTCAGGCCCGGCCACAAGAGCGCGGTCAGTGCCAGAAGCGCCGCCAGCGGCCCCTTGGGCGTCCGTTCGGCCGGCGCTGGGCGGCATCGACGACTTCGTGTCGGGCGGGAGTCATGGAGGCGTGTCATGGGTCCGTCCTTTCGCGCGGCCGCGGGCAGAGCCGCGCGTTCCCGGAAAAACCACCCGGGAGCGAGGCAAAGCAGCGGTCCGTTTGCATGGGCTGCGAGCATGCGATGGGCGCCCCGCCGCTGGCAAGCCCGGGCTTGGGTCTGCCTCGCCCCCCCGCCGTCGCACAATCCCCAGGCCCCGATTCCCGCGACGGATCCTGACTGCCACCCCGACCTTCGCCCGCAGTTCGCCTCCTTCCTTCCCCCAATTTCCGAGCCACAGGAGAACGGCGGCAAGGCTTGCGGCGGGGAGCGGCGGCGGCCAGAATCGGACCGCGATGTTGACGCTTTCGCAAATCCGCAAGGCCTACGGCGCGCGCACCTTGTTCGCCGACGTGTCCTTGCAGGTGAACCGCGGAGACCGTGTCGGGCTCGTGGGCCCCAACGGGGCCGGGAAGTCCACGCTCTTTGCGCTGCTGCTGGGGGCGGAGGTCCCGGACAGCGGGGAGATCTGCCTGCAGCGCGGAGCGGTGGTGGGGCATCTGCCCCAGGAAAACGCGCCCGCCGGGGACGAGACCGTGCTGGACCTGGCGGCGGGGACGACGCCGGAGTTGATCGCGGTGCGGCGTCAGTTGCGGGCGCTCGAAGCGGGCCACGGACCGGAGGACGCCGATCACAACGCCGCTGCGCGCTTTGACGAGTTGGGCGGCCATGCGGTCGAGGCCAAGGCGCGGAGGATCCTGGCCGGGCTCTCGTTTCGCGAGCGGGATTTCAACCGGCCGGCCCGGGAGATGAGCGGCGGCTGGGTGATGCGGGCGCACCTGGCGCGGCTGCTGACGCTGGAGCCGGACCTGCTGCTGTTGGACGAGCCGACGAACCACCTCGATTTGGAGGCGCTGCTCTGGCTGCAGGAGTACCTGCGCGCGTACCCGGGGGCGATCCTGCTGATCTCGCACGACCGCGAGTTCCTGAACCAGCTCGTGGACACGATCGTGGAGATTCGGCAGGGGCGGTTGTTTCGATACCGGGGCAACTACGACGCCTACCTCGAGCAGAGCCAGGCCAACGAGGAACAACTGCTGGCCGCCTATAAAAACCAGCAGCGGCAGATCGCCCGGCTGCAGACCTTCGTGGACCGGTTCCGCGCCAAGAACACCAAGGCCACCCAGGCCAAGAGCAAGCTCAAGCAGATCGAGCGGATGGAGGTCATCGAAGCTCCGCAGGGCCCCGAGGCCACCATCGGCTTCCAGTTCCCACAACCGCAGCGCAGCGGGCAACGGGTGATCGCGCTCAAGGACGTGGCCTTCGCCTACCCGGCACAGCCGGTCTATGAGGCGCTGAACTTCGAGGCCGACCGCGGGCAGCGGATCGTGCTGGTGGGGCCGAACGGAGCGGGGAAATCGACGCTGCTGAAGCTGCTGGCCGGCGTGCTGACGCCGCAGGACGGGGAGCGGCGGCTGGGGCACAACGTCAAGGACGGCTATTACTCGCAGTACCGCGTGGAGATGCTGCGGCCGGAGCGCACCGCGCTGGAGGAGGCGCTGGACACACCGCAGCGGGTCACGGAGACGTTTGTGCGGACGGTGCTCGGCTCGTTCCTGTTCCGGGGCGACGATGTCTTCAAGCGGGTGAGCGTGCTGAGCGGGGGCGAGAAGAGCCGGCTGGCGCTGGTGAAGCTGCTGCTGGACCCGCCCAACCTGCTGTTGATGGACGAGCCCACCACGCACCTGGACATCCCGAGCACCGAGGCGCTGGCGGCGGCCCTGGACCAGTTCGAAGGCACGCTCATCTTCATCAGCCACGACGTCTATTTCATCCGGGCCCTGGCCAATCATGTCGTGCATGTGAAGGACGGCCGCCTGCGCCATTTCCCGGGAGATTACCAGTATTACCTGGACAAAACGGCGGCAGAGAACGCCGCGAGGGCGGTCGCGGCGCCCACGCCCGCCGCGCGCGAGGCGACCGCGGCGGCCGAGCGGCGCGCGCAGAAGCGGCAGGCCGCCGAGGAACGCAACGCCCGCAATCGCGAACGGCAGGCGCGCCAACGACGTGTGCGACAACTGGAGGAGGAAATCGCCAGCCTGGAGACGCGCGAGCGGGCCTTGACCGCGGAGCTGGAGAACCCGGCCACCTACGCGGAGTCGGAGCGGGTGGTGGAGATCAACCGCGAGCTGCGCGAGCTCCACGAGCGCCTGCCCGCGGCCATGGCCGAGTGGGAGGCGGCGGCCTCGAGCCTCTCCGAGCTGGAGCCGGCCTGAACAGCGGCGGCGCGCTCACACTCCCTCGCCGAAGAGGTTGGCGAGGCGCGCGGCCAGCTTGCGGCGGGCCACCGCGTAGGAGAAATACTTCACGCCCAACTGGTAGTTGGTTTCGGCCCATTGCCGCCGCAAGGCGGCATCGTCCAGAATCTCCCGCGTCTGCTCGACCACTTCGCGGGTGACCAGTTGGGTCATCTCGATGGTTTTGAAGCCGAGCGGATCGATGTCGCGCGCATAGACGGCGTAGGTGTTCACCACCACGGGTTTGCCGAAATAGATGGCCTCGAGAAAAGCGTTGCCGAAGCCCTCGTAGTGGCTGGGATAGGTGACCAGGTCGGCGTGGGGATAAACGTCGAAGAGGGTATAGACCTTCCGGCCGGCGGCGTTGAGGCCGCGGGTTTCGCCGACGCGGTCGGCGATGAACCGGACATCGATCCCGGCATCGGCGATGCGGTCGTGGAGCATGGCCAGATAGGCGCTGCCCTCGTCCCCGCCGGGATGGGAGACCACGAGTTTGGCGCGGGGATCCCGCAGTCGCCGGACCAGCTCGATGGCGTGCTCGATGCCCTTGCGCTGCACCACGCGGGTCGGCTGGAGAATCAGCCAGTCCTCGGGGGCCAGGCCGATCTCCTGGCGCAGATCGCGGTTGTAGTCGTCCACCCCCGGGGGCGGAGTCTCGAAGTCGAGGACATTGGGGATGACCTGCGAGGGGATGCCGAGGCGGCGGGCCAGCTCCCTCTGGGCCATGGAATTGATGACGACGTGCTCCATGCCGCGCAAGAGGGGCGGAAAGGCGGCCTGGAGGTAATCGTTCACGGCGTTGAGCGTGAAGCGCTCGCGCTCCCAGGCGAAGTCATGGTGATGGGCGATGACGGGGAGGGTGGTTTCGGCGATGACTTCGGTCATGGCCAGCCCCAGGGGCACATGCATGGGAATGGCGAGGATGTTCTCCGGCAGGAGGACCTCCAGGCGGAACCGGTCGATGAAGCGGTAGAGGTCGTCTTTGAGGCGCTCCTTGAGGCTCTGGATCCGATCGGTGACGGCCCGGCTGCGCACCGGGGTTCCGAACAGTTGGTCCTGCACCGCGGCGACCTCGGGGTGGTTGAAGAAGGCCAGGGGCGCATGGCAGCTCGCCTCCGGCGGCGCATCCAGCAGCCCGGCCATCCAGTAGCAGGTGTGCCCGAGCCCTTCGAGGATCTGCGCCCACTTGCGGGCCTCGAGGGTCACGCCGTCGGTGCCGTGGAACCGCGTCGAAATGAACCCAATTCGCCGCGGCGCCCCCGGGGTGAGGATGCACGCACTCATGCCCGGCAGCCTAGCCGGCCGAAGTGCGGATGGCAGTTCTTTTCTGCTCGCGGCGGTCGCCAGCCGGGCCCGCGCAAGACAGGCCTCCGGAACACACGCTCGCTCTTTCCAGCTCCCCGCGCCCCCTGCGCTGTCGGTCGGCGGCGGGTTCGGCGATCTCTGCCGCCGCGCGGTCCCGGCCGCATTCGGCGACGGTTCAGGACTTTTTCTACCGGCTCGCCGCAGGATGTGCTTAATTGCGTGGAGCGCCCGCTGGCAGGCTGCGCAGCCGCCAGGGGAGCGCGCCGGCGCGATGAGCAAACGAACCGACGAATTGCTGGAGCGGATCTACGGGAGGGAAGCGGGCCGAGCGGCCGCCGCCCGGCTGGCGGACCTCCTGGAGGGGCGCCGCCTTGAGCTCCAGGCCGGGGCGGGCCCGAGGCCCGCCCGACCCCTCGACCAAGGCGACGCCTTGCTGATCGCCTACGCGGACCAGGTGCGCGAGCCAGGAACACCCCCGCTCCGAACGCTGGCCCGGTTTTGCGAGAAACGCCTCGGCGACCTGGTGAGCGGAGTTCATCTCCTGCCCTTCTACCCCTGGTCCTCGGACGACGGTTTCTCGGTGAAGGATTATTTCGCGGTGGACCCCGAACTGGGCGGCTGGGAGGACATCGCCCGTCTGGGAAGATCCTTCGACCTGATGTTCGACGCGGTCTTCAACCACATGTCCGCGCAGGGGGCCTGGTTCCAGGCGTTTCTGCGGGACGAACCCGGCTTTCGGGACTTCTTCCTGACCGTCGAGGGCGAGCCCGATCTTTCGGCGGTAACGCGCCCGCGGACTCTGCCGCTGCTGACGGAATTCGAGACGGCGCGAGGCCGGCGCAAGGTGTGGACCACGTTCAGCGCCGACCAGGCGGACCTGAACTTCAAAAACCCGAGGGTGCTGCTGGCGGCGATGGAGGCGCTGCTGTTCTACGCAACCCGGGGCGCGCGATTCCTCCGGCTGGACGCCATCGCGTTTCTCTGGAAGGAAATCGGCTCCCGCTGCCTGCACCTGCCCCAAACGCACGCCATCGTCCAACTGATGCGGGCCGCGCTGGACGAGGTGGCGCCGGCAACGGCGCTGATCACCGAAACGAACGTTCCGCATGCGGAGAACATCTCCTACTTCGGGGATGGGACAAACGAGGCCCAGCTCGTGTATAATTTTGCCCTGGCGCCGCTGGTCCTGCACAGCCTCGCGGCCGGCAGGGCCGACCGGCTGTCAAGCTGGGCAGCCGGGTTGCGGACGCCCTCCGACCGCACGGCCTTCTTCAATTTCCTGGCGTCGCACGACGGCATCGGGCTCAACCCGGCGCGAGGCCTGCTGGAGGAGGCGGAAATCGGGGCGCTGGTGGAGAAGGCGCGCCGCCACGGCGGCCTGGTTTCCTTCAAACGGAATCCTGACGGCTCGCAAAGCCCCTACGAACTGAACGTCACGTGGTTCGACGCGCTGAACGATCCGCTGGATGGCGAGCGGATCGAATGCCAGACCGACCGGTTCATGGTCTCGCAGGCCATCATGCTGGCGCTGGCGGGCGTGCCGGGCATCTACTTTCACTCGCTTTTCGGGTCGCGCAACGACCGGGCGGAGGCCGACGCCAGCGGGATGCCGCGGCGCATCAACCGTGAAAAACTCCGGCTGCAGGATCTGGAGCGCGACCTGGCGAATCCGGGCTCGCTTCGCGCCCGGGTGTTCACGCGCTACGCCCGGCTGCTGCGCCTGCGCCGAACCTGCGCCGCGTTCGATCCACGGGGACCGCAGGAAGTTTTGGCGGCAGATCCGCGGGTGTTTGGCCTGCGGCGCGGGTCCCCGGACGGCCGCCAGGAGGCGCTGTGCTATCACAATCTGAGCGCCGAGGCCGTGACGCTTCCAACCCCCGGCGGGAGCCGGCTGAGCCTGCGGCCCTGCGCAGCGGCCTGGCTGGTGGATGGACTGGTGTTCCGGATCTGACGCGCGCGAAGGTCGGGCTAAGGCGTTGCGTCCAACCAGTGCAGCAGGCGCGCCCAGTCGCCCGAGTCGGGGCCGGACTGCTGAGCCGGGGAGAGCAGATGCCAGGCGCGCCACCCGTGCGCGCGCGCCGGGATCACGTCGTTGTCGAGACGGTCGCCGATCATGAGGATCTCGTGGGGGGCGATGCCGCGGGCCTCGAGGCGAGCCGTGAGAATGCGAAAAACGTGGGGATCGGGCTTGCTGAAGCCATGCTGGTAGGACCAGAAGCACAGGTCAGGGTCGAAGGAAGCCAGGCTCAGGGCTTCGGGCGCCAGCGCATCCGCAAGTTCGCGACGGGAGTAGGCCTGGGCATTCGAGACGATCCCCAGCGCGGCGCCGGTCCGGCTCAGCGCGTGAAGGACCGGGCCCGACCCCGCGCGCAGCCGCAGGGTCCGGAGGAGCCGCATCTGCCGGAGGAGGAACGCCTCGCGCGCCGCCGGCGCCAGCCGGTGGAAATCCGGCAAGGCCTCAGCCACGACCGAGGGCCAATCGACCTCGGGCCAGGCGATGCCTTGGGAGCGGACCAGGGCATGGCGACGGGCGACGCTTTGCTCGCAAGCGGCGCCGAAGGCCAGGAAGCTCAGCGGGGCGGAGACCCCGAGACTCGAGGCGACCAGACCTTGCCAGAGGGCTTCGGCGTCATCCGGCGCCGGGCCGATCTCGAGCAGTGTCCCGTAAACGTCAAAGAGAACGGCGCGAAGGCTCATGTGCAGGAATTCCAGAGCAGGGGGAACAGGTGGTCGGGCTGAAGGCGATCCCGAATAAAGGCGTTCTGGAGGGCAACGGCAGGGTTCGCCTTTAAGCGGGGAAGCCGGGAGGCGTTCGTCCGCCCGAAGGCCAGGCGCGCGAAGCGCTCCGCATAGGCGCGCCCGCTCAACCAGCGACCGGCGCGGCGCGGCCATTCGGATACGCCCAAACGGCCGGCGGCGGCGCGCCGGCGCCATCGGGGAAGAAACGGATTGAGCGGCGCGCACAGGTCCCAGGACTGCGCGGGCGGCCAGGCCAGCACCTCGAGCTGGGCGGTGAGCGTGAGGCGGCTGAAGGGCGCGGAAGCCGGAGCGGAGCGACATGCCAGGAGGCAAGGCTTCGCGGCCCAACGCCGGCAGGCGCTGGGAAGGCTGGCGAGCCAATGGCGGTAGAGCCGCTCCTGACGGCGTCGCTCGGCCTGCCAATCGAACAGTGCCGTGCTGACTGCCACATCGTCGTAGCTCTGGGGAAACCGGAGGCCGAACAAGGCCAGATCCGGCGCGATGTTCGGGAGCGCGCGGGCAATGAGCGGACGACGGGCGGCAGCCGCCTCCAGAAAGGGGAGGCCGAAGCCTTCCTGAACGGAGGTGAGCAGCACAACCTCGCTGGCCGCGAGGCACTCGGCGACGCTGGGCGCGCCCTCCGGCGCGCCCCGCAGGGCCCCCAGGAGCAGGGGCCACCCCTGTTGGCAAGCGGCGCCCACCAATCGATCGGCATAAGCCTGCTCGTCGGCGGAACTGACGCCGGCGGTGGTGACAAGCCAGGCTTCAGGCCGCAGCCAGCGCGTGAGCAACAACGCTTCGGCAATGTTCTTTCGCCGGAGGGCGCGGCAAGGCAGCAGCCAGAGCGGCGCATCCGCGCCGATCCGGGCGCGCAGCCAGGCGCCGGCAAAACGGGTGCGGCGGGGGGAAGGCAACTGGCCCGGCTCGGTGAGGTTGGGGAGCCAGGCGGCCTGGCTGCCCAGATGCCGGCGCAGCAGGCGCGCGTCGGCTTGATTGATGGCGGCATGCCGGAGACCCGGGCTCGAGGCAAAGACGCTCGCCGCCGCGGTCTTCAAGGAAAGAAATCCGGCGCGACGCATTTCCGACCAGCGCGCCCAGCGGTTTTCGAACCACCAGTCGTGGTGATGGACAATCAGTCGCAGCCCCTGGCGGGCGCAGACCCGAGTCAACTCACGGGCCAGCGGCAGGTTGCGCCCCAGGCCCAGGTTGTGCGCCCAGACCAGGCAGTCCGCCGCCCCGGGCCCGGCCAGGATCCGCGCCAGACACTCGCGGATCTTGCACGCCGCCTCGCCGGCGCCTCCGCGCTGCTCGGAGAGGTAACCCAGAACCGGATCGACCGTGCAGACCACCGGCGTCCCGGAGAGAAGCCGCCGGAAGCTCCCGAGCCAGGAGTCCTCAGGCGCCTCGCCCGCAAGCAGCTTCACTTCGGTGACGCGCGGACGCAGAGCGGCAGCCAGGTGCGGCGCCGCCAGTTCGATGACACGCCGGACGCCGCCCGGGCGCAGGTGAAAATGGACGATAATAAGTCTCACAAGCCGCGCGCAGGACTATGACACGCCCTCGAGACCGCCGCCAACGGGTACTTGAAAAAATGCATGCCGCTGGATCGCGCGGCCGGGGCGGAGAAACAGGAAACGGGCCTGGATGCCCGCTCGAGCGATTGCCTTGCGCTTCCACCCTCGCAGGCAGAAGGCTCCTCCCGCTCCGCGCCAACAGAGATTCCGCGAGATTTCAGAAGTTGCGCTTGTGCGCAGGCATAGCCGCGGCTAAGGTGTTGAAGCCTCGGGCCGGCGCTCGAGGGATGGAAGGGTCCGACGGCGGTCGCCGTCGGAGGTCGCAGGGGTGGTCGGGCCGCCACCCTGGAGCCATAAAAGGCCGCTTTGGCTGTTCCGGCAGGAGTGGAACGGCGGCCAAACAACTCGTAACCCATGTCCGATTTCTTTCAAACGGGGGCGATCGCCACCCTGCATCGCCTTGGCCCTCCAAATGTCCGGCGCCTCGAACAGCAACTGGAGGAATTTTCGCTGGAAACCCCCATGGCGCTGGTGCTGCCCTGCCACATCAAGGAACTAGGCACCCAGGCGCTCAGGGGCATCGTGCGCGAACTCAGGAACGTCACCTACCTGAAGCAGATTGTGATCGGCATTGACGGGGCCACAAGGGCGCGGGAATTCCGCCGGGCGCGGACGTTCTTCCGGCAGTTGCCGCAGCGCCCGATGCTCCTGTGGAACGACGGCCCGCGCATGAGCGCGCTCTTCGGCAAGCTGGAGGAGGCGGAGCTGGGGGCCGGGCCGGGAGGCAAGGGGCGGAATGTGTGGATGTGTTTCGGCTACACGCTGGCGAGCGAGCAGGCCCGAATGGTCGCGGTCCATGACTGCGACATCCTGACCTACAGCCGGGAACTGCTGGCCCGGCTTTGTTATCCGGTGGCCCATCCCAGCCTGGGCTTCGACTTTTGCAAGGGCTATTACGCGCGGGTGTCGAGCCAGTTGAACGGGCGGGTGATGCGCCTGCTGCTCAGTCCGTTGCTGCGGGCGCTCAAGGCCATCCTCGGCGCGCATCCCTTCCTCGTGTATATGGACACCTTTCGCTACCCGCTGGCGGGGGAGTTCTCGCTGGACATGGACCTGGTGCGACGGCTGCGAATCCCCTACGACTGGGCGCTGGAGGTGGGGACCCTCGCGGAAGTGTTCCGCAACGCCGCGCCCCGCGCCATCTGCCAGTCCGAGCTCTGCGAGAACTACGACCACAAGCACCAGGAGTTGTCTTCGCGCGACGCCCAGAAAGGCCTGAACAAGATGGCGGTCGATATCAGCAAGTCGCTCTTTCGCCGGATGGCGGCCGAGGGCATCAAGCTCGATACCGGGCTGTTCGACACGCTGTTGAGCACCTACCTGCGGCAGGCGGAGGACACCCTGCGGTTCTACGGGGCGGACGCCGCCGTCAACGGGCTCAACTTCCCGCGCCACGAGGAGGAAAAGGCGGTAACCACCTTTGTCCGGAGCATTCAGTTTGCGGAGAAAGCGTTCCTGGAGGACCCGCTCTGGTCGCCGCTGATCCCCAACTGGAACCGGATTCAGTCGGCCCTGCCGAGCTTCTTCGAGGAACTGAACGAGGCGGTGCGCCTGGATAACGAGTGAGGCGCCCCCCCGCGCGAGAGGGAGGCGCAGAGCGGCTGACCGGCGCGGCTAACGCTGGAGCACGCGGTAGAAGCGGCGCGGGCCCGGGTCCAGGGCCGCATCCACGACGCCAAAGGTCTCGTTCGTCACCCAGCCGGCCTCCACGCCGTCCCATTGCGCCAGATTCGTGGAAGCCTGCAGCAGGAAGGGCTCCCCAATGCGCCCTCGCAAGTTGAGTTGGACGCGACCGTTGGTGGCCGGGAGCAGGGTTTCAATCCGAACGGAAGCGACAGGGGCGGCCGGGGGCTCGATTGCGGGAGCGGGCAGCTCAAACCCCGGCGGGAGTCCGTTGGTCGTGGACAGGGTCAGCGTCAGGGTCCAGCCTCCCCAGATCGCACCCGCCTGACGCTTGGAGTCATCCACCACGCAAAGGGTCCACAGACCATTGGCGGGCGAGCGGTTCAGGGAGGCCATGGTAAACTCGAAGACACCGCTGGCAGCCGGTGGCGGGAACGGATCGATCGATCCGTAGTTGCTGGGACGATAGGCGCCCGGGAGGACTGGGCCGGATTGAGGCACAAATTGCGCCGCCCCCTCCTCAAAGGACAGGGTGAGGTCTTTCACCGGCGTGACCCCGCCGGCATCGGACATCAGCCGGATCTGCTGACCGTTTGGACCGATAAGCAGCACATCCAGATCGGCGGGGCGGGAGTGGGTAAGCCGGTGGATGCGGGCGGTCACATTGCTGAGGCTGCCGGTCAGACCGGAAACCTCGATGGCCGAGGCGTAGGGCGAAGCCGCTCCCATCGAGGGGATCGCGATCGAGCCCGGGTTGATAAACGAAACGGTATAAACCAGGGGAGTGTCCGCCGCCGCGGTGACCGTGAGCGAGCCACCCAGGCAGACAATGGCATAGTCAGCGCTCTCGGCCCCGGACGCGCCGATCGGATAGACGCCGGCAGGGCTGGAGGAATTGGCTGGGGTCGAGAGTTGGACCGGCTGTGTCAACGAAGCGGGGGTGTCGCCGTTGACCAGCCCGATGTAGGTGGCGGTAAGCGCAGGAACCGGAGAGCCCGCAGCCATGGATAAATCGTCGGCCCGGATCGTGAGGGCCGCTTTCAGAACGTCGATGCTGACTTGCTGGGTGCAGAGGGCGAACTGGGTCAGATCGGCCGGAGTAAACACGACGGAGAGCCTCTGGCCGGGACCCGCATGGAGGACCGTGCCCGGGGGCGGGTCGTAGGCAAACGCGCCGGGTGTGTCCGCCGCAGCGTTTAATTCGGTGGCGCCCAAGGCGGTCCCATAGGCGATGGCCGCCGGAGGCGTCCAGTACACGGCGGGAGTTCTCGGCGGCGAATTGCTCCCGGGCTCGGCTGCTGGAATGAGGTAGGCGAATTCTCCCGACGGGTCGCTTTCCAAGCCAGCCACGTTCAGCGCGGTCACCCGGAAGAAGTAGGTGGCGCCGACCGTCAGTCCCTCCACGGTGGCGAAGGTCTGGTTTTGCGCCTCGACAAAGTTTGTGCCCAGGCCGCTTTGGAGGCCATAGTAGAGGCGGTAGCGATTGACCAGGGGATCCGGACTGGGATCCCATTCGAGGGTGACAGGGGCGGTCTCGGCAAACGTCGCACATCCAACGAGCGCCGTACACCAAGCGGCCAGAACCGATGCCTTTCTTGCGGCTCTATGCGCCATGCGCAAAGGGGTCATTCTGGCCGCGACTCACAGCGCTCGGCATGCCAGCACGAGCACAGAGGCCACTAGTAAAAACCTAGGTTGCGCTGTCGGAGGTTACTGCAAACTGCCGCCCAACCTTCAAGAGCCTGCAAACAAGGAACGCAGAACACGGGTGCTCGCCCGAAGAGGTTCAATGGACCTCAGAGACAAGGAATATTCTAGGAGCCTGCGCCCGCTGGCTTCTGCGCTACCCGGCCTCCGCTTCGCGGACGACGGGTGGAACGCAGTTGGGGTTGTCCAAAGGTTGGACAGCCGTGTCTAGTATGTGGTGATCGCTCAGGGCGCGAGCGCGCGCAGGGAGTCCTCAACCAAGGCCGCCAGCCGCCGGTAGTGTTCGAAGCGCACCGAGTAGAGCAGATGCCGCCGGGGATATGGTTCGAAGGCGCGATCCAGTATGACCATCGCCTCCGAGCCCTCTGCCATCGAAGAGAAGGCCCCACTGCCTGCGCCGGCGATGGTGGCGGCGCCGAGGACACCCGCCTCGGTGATCTTGGGCCTGACAAATGGGCGCCCAAGAATATCGGCGCAGACCTGGACCCATGCGTCCGACTTGCTCCCGCCGCCAGCGGCGCGGAAATCTGAGACATCTATACCTGTGGGCGGCAATGCGTTAATGCACTCACGCAAGTAGAAGGTTGTCCCTTCCAGGATGGCCTTGAGAATCTCGCCGCGGGAGGTTTCCAAGCGCAGCCCGGCGATGACGCCGGAAGAATCTGCGATGAAGCGGGGCGGGCCGGTGGCGGTGAAATGAGGCAGAACCAGAACGCCAGCGGGCTCGGATGGCATCTCGGACATGAGCCTGGCGTAGATGTCTTCACCCGTCCGGGCGGCTTGATCGCGTTCGGCGGCGGCGAAGCGGTCCCGAAACCACTTCACCAGCGCGCCGCCCTGGTTGTAAAGAAAGCTGACATAGCAGCCGGGCACGGCGTGGTGTTCGGTGTTCAAACCGCGCTCGATCATGAGGGCAGGGTCCCGCCTGTGTTCGAAGACAGGGGTCACACAGAGGTAGGTGCCCATTCCCCAAACAGCCCCCGATTCGGAAAACACCGCTGCTTTGCAGCCGGTGGTGCCAACATCGATGCCGAGAAGACTCATGCGGCTCCCCAGGGGAAAGCAATGGATGGCCAGCCTTTGGCGCGGGAGCCAACACGAGAGGGGTCTCGGTCGGAAAAGAAGGTCATTTGCCCCTGACCCCTTCTCGCACTTTCACGGCAGCAGAGGCGGCGAGCCGAGCCAACCGGAGAACCGCGCTGGACTCGATGATCTCGCCCGGAGCGATCGCCTTGCCCTCGCCATAGTTGCTGGTCCATTCCCAGAGGCCGGCATGGGTGCCGCCATACCAATCGTTGAGATGGAACACAATGCGGTCGGCGGCCACCATGGCCCGCGCGTGCTTGGAGCCGTCGGACTCGATCCAGACGCCGGGCCCCTCCGGATAGCCGATCGAGGCCCAATGGATGCGCCGCTTGGCGCTTCGAAAATCGTTGCATCCCATGGGCGAATGATCCTGAGCCCAGGGCCACGTGGGCGGAAGGGTCTGCGCGTGCGGCGCGAAAGCGCGCGTCTGCCCCGCCGGCCGGCCAATGTGATCGTCCGGATAGACGCTCCACTCGCCCTGGCGCGCCCAGCGCAGCAGATCGCACTCGGTTGGGACGGAGAATGCCAGGCCGCACTCGCGCACCCGCAGCTTGTCGCCAACGTTCTTGAAGCGGGCCTTGACCGCGAGAGCCCCGGTGGGACTGACGAGCAGGTCATAGACGCCCTCGAAGCGATCATAGGCGCCTTCCGATAGAATGCGGACGGAATCGCCTTCCGCGGTCACCTCGAGTTTTCGACACCGCCAACTCAGCGGGTTGGGCAAGGGCGAGAGCGGCGAAGCGGCCGGCAGCAGATGAATCCGGGGCAGCTCAAGCAGCAGCGCCTGGCCGAACACCACGGCGCGCCGCAGCCCGCCGCTGTTGTGGTCAAAGGCCAGTTCGAAATCCTGCCCCACCACACGCGTCCCCGGTCCCGCCAGGTATTGTTCGGGCACAATGCGCAGCGGCAGCGGGCGCGGCTCGGTCAATTCTGGCAGCCGGAAAACCGCCTGGCCCAATGGCAGCTTGCAGGCGTCCACCAGCCGGCCTTGGCGATCCTTGACCTCAAGGGCCAGAATCTGGCCCGCCTGGGGCATGCGGGTCGGTCGCACCTCGATCTCGCCGATGCTGCGCGGCGCCAACGACATTCGGGCCAGGCCGCCATCGGCGCCGATCCGCCAGTTCAGGCTCAGCTCACCCAAGTCGGTAAAGTCGTATTGATTCTCGACCGGGATTCGGATGGCCTGTCCCGCCTCCGGGACTGGAACGGGGGCGTCCCTGATCTTCACCGGCGAATGCAGCTTCTTGGTGATCCAGAACTCCGGTTTAGGCCGCCGCCAGCCGTCCACTACGCCCCACGGAGCATCTCCCACCAACCCCCGTCCCGGGAGACGATACTGGCTTTCGATGAAGTGGCAGGGCGTCGTTCCTCGGCCATATTCGAGCCCCCGGTTGGGCACGCAGAAGATGTCGTCGGACCAGGCCCAGATTTGGGAGCCGGCGATGGCGCGGCTGCGCATCATGCGGGCGTAAATGGCCGGGAGTGGCGCTGCGTAGTGATCCCGCAGCCCGGGGTCGAGCCACAGCTCGGCGACGTCGCCCCAGATTCCCTGGAAGATGCACCAGCTTTCATCCCACAGCACCGGCTTGCCTGCCCTCTCCAATTGGCCGATGTCCGCGATCGTGATGGGGTTGTGGCGGGCCAGGAGATCGAGAGACCCGCGATCGTAGCTGCCGGCGTTGGGGCGGCTGGGATCGGCGGCGCGCATCCACTGGCGGCTGCGCTCGAAACCGTAGCCGAAGGCGCTCTCGTTGCAGAGCGACCACACGAAGACGCTGGGGTGATTTCGATCGCGCGCCAGCAGTTCGGCGTTCAACTGCATGAGCCGGGGAGTCAGCCGCAGGTCGTCCGCCGCTGCGACCCAGCAGAAAGACCCCTCGTCCTCCACGTAAAGCCCAACCTCATCCGCGATGTCCAGCAGCGCGGGCACTGGCGGATAGTGGGAAGTGCGCAACGAGTTCAGGTTCGCATCCTTCATCAGCTCGAGGTCCTGCCGGGTGAGGGCCTCGGTAACCGCCCGGCCCAGGAGCGGGTGCGAGTCATGATGGCAGGTCCCGCGAATCTTCACCGGCCGGCCGTTGATCCACAGCTCCCCGCGCCGCACCTCGGTCTGGCGGAAGCCAATCCGCTGGACGAGCCGGTGGACCTCGCGGCCGGCTTTCTTTAGAAGGACCTCCAGGGTGTAGCGGTGGGGGTGCTCCGCCTCCCAATGCCGGGGCGCCGTCACCGCCAGTGAGAAGTCCGCCTCCACCCGCTGCCAGGGACCGGCGCTGGCCGGGACCGGCCTTTCTCGCAGCGGCACGGAACGACCGTCCGGATCCGTCAGTCGGAATTCGAGCGCCGCCTGGGACAGGGGCTTGGGCGACTCGTTGAGCACAGCCACCCGGCCCACTATCCGCGCATCCCGGTAGCTCTCATCGAAGACCGTCGAGAGGGCGAGACCCCCAACATGGGCGGCGGGGACTTCGAAGACGTGGACGGAGCGCATGATGCCCGCGAGCGGGAAATCCGCATACTCGCTCATTTTGTCGAACCGATCGCTCACGACGGTGTGCTCGGTCACTCGAACCGCCAGCAGGTTGTCTCGGGCGGCGACCGCCTCGGTAATGTCGATCTCGAACGGCAGCGCGCCTCCTTCGTGATACGCAAGCCGCTGGCCGTTGAGCCACACTTCGGCGCCGCTATAGACGCCCTCGAAGCGCAACTTCAGCCGGCCGCGGGTCGAGGGCCCTTTGAAGTGTTTGCGGTAGCCGCCTACGCCGTCAACCGATTGAAATCCTTGCATCGCGAAGTGGCCCGGGACCTTGATCTCCGCCCAGGCGCGGTCATCGAATGCGGGCTCCCAAAAACCCGGCGGCGGATCGGGCGCGAACCGCCAGGCCCCATCCAGAGTCAGTGAACGGCGATGGAGGTCCGCCGGGGTCAAGCCGTAGCGCAGAGTGGCCGCATCCACCCGACAGACAACCCCGGTTGGCGTCGGGGTCACCCCCGAAGCCGCGTCCATGGGCAGACGAACCGCAACCGCGACCTCCCCTGTCAACCCCAGGGGCATGGGAACAAAGAAGAGGCCGTAATCGTCACTCCGGGCAGAGGCCTTCCAGGGTCCCGGTTTCGCCGCGCCCGAGAGGGACACCGCGGCCCCGGCAACGGGGGCGCTGCCCCATGGATCGGAGACCATGCCGATCAGGCCGCCGTTGGCATCGGACGCCAGGTTGACAACCGGCGGATGGGAAAGAGGATCCTCGAAGATCTGGACCTCAGTGAAACTGGGGCCGTTGGTGATGTTGGCCAGACGCAGCCGGCGGACGAGCCGCGGCGCTGTCCGGCAGACCACCACCTTGGGAA
>JAKLEJ010000270.1 GCA_022711695.1 Verrucomicrobiota bacterium
CTTGCCGGTGGTCTGGCTGGGGGTGGTCAGGAGCGCCTTCCACCAGCCGCGGTATTTCTCCTGGAAACGCGGATTGAACATCAGCGCGGCAAAAGGATGTTTCTGGCCGTCGTAGCCTTCCAGCCACGGATGATCGGAGCGCGGGGTGAACCAGAGCGGGAAGTAGATCGAAAGATGCGTGTAGATTCCTTCGGCTTTCATCGCCTCGACGAGGGCGATGGTCCGAGTAACCGACTCGGGATTCAGCTCCCCATCCTTGTCGAAGACCGCGCCGTGGCGGCGGACGAGGTTGACGCCATACTTGGCCAGGCGGCGCGCGGTCTGACGAAGCGCGGAGGGGTCCCGGTCCTCGCGGGAAGGGCCGTTCACGGCCCAAAACCGCACGGGCTGATGGTTGGCGCCGTGGACGAAGCGGCCGTCCTTCACCGTGATCCAGCCCAGTTCCCCCGCGTGTTTTTCGTTCAGGTGGCGCAGGTCCAGCGGGCTCTCTTCAAAGCGGTCGGGCCCCGGGTTGAACGGGAACCAGCCGGGGGAAGCCGGCGCGGCTGCCGCCTCGGAACGCCGATCGCTGGCAACCCCGGGCGCAGCGGCCTGGGCGCCGAGGCACAAAGCCAGCCAGCAAGACATGCCAACAAACCATTGATGAGCGGTTTTCATAGTCCTCCTTCAGGCGCCCTTGCGCGCGGCAGCCAGGCGATCGATGGTCTGATCCAAAAGATCGCGGTAAGCCTTCACTTCCATGCAGCGCTCTTCCGGTTGCCCGGCAACTTCGTAGAGCCAGCCTTTGCCGTGCGGATCCTGGGTAACCAGATTGACCGCCTCCTTCAGCGCGGGATTGCCGCCCAGGAAGCGGCCCTCCGCCACACAGTACAGGTCCGAGATAGCCTTGAACCCCTCGATCCAGCCAATGATCTGCCCCGCCTGCACCGCGGCGCCAGGCGCGGCATTGAACCCGTGGTCCACCATCTCGCCCAGCATGCGCGTGGCGAACTTGGTCAAGCCCACACGCCAGCGTTTGCCGGGACGCGGCAGCAGCCAGGCATGGGAAGGGGTGTAAAGGCACTTCACCGGCAGCGCGGCGACGAACTGCGCGCGCTTGTAGAGCAAGGTTTTCGCCCGGGCGTTGTCCATGTTGCAGGGGCGAGCCTACCGGCGGCCCTGTCCCGCACGCAAGCGCTCCGTGCGCGCTCCCCGCCGCAGGCCACCTGCCCGGAGCGGCGCGCGTCAGGGAGCTTCGACTTCTCTTTCGCAGCCAGGGCGCAAGAGGGCTCAGTTGAGGCGCTCGGCGACGGTGATCTTGAACATGCGCCGCTTCATCCAGCGAACGGCCAGGAGGTCGTCGAAGGAGGCGAAGAGGCGGTTCCAGACGCCGTAGTTGCTGGCGCCGGCGAAGCGGGGATTGTTGGCGATGGGCACCTCGGTGACGGAGTAGCCCTCGATCCGCAGCAGGGTGGGCAGGAAGCGGTGCATGCCTTTGAAGAACTTGAGGTCCTCGACGCACTCGCGCCGGAAGGCCCGGTAGTTGCACCCGGAATCGCTGATGTTCTCGCCCGAAACGCGGTTGCGCACCCAATTGGCGATGCGCGAGGACACCACCCGCAGCCAGGAGTCGCCCTGCTGCCGGGCTTCCACCCTCGAGCCGCAAACGCAGTCAAACCGGGCCAGGGGCTCGAGGAGACGCGGCAGGTCCCCGGGGTCGTTCTGCAGATCGGCGTCCAGCGTCACAATATGGCGGCCGCGGGCGGCCTTCATGCCCGCCCAAAGGGCGGCCGACTGGCCCGAGTTGCGGGCCAGCCGCTGCGCCCGCAGCCGGGGATCGGCGGCGGCCATCCGCTTGAGCACCGCCCAGGTGTCGTCCGTGCTGCAGTCGTCCGTCAGCACGAACTCGAAGGTCAACTGGAGCGCGGCCGCCGAGGCGCGCAGCTCCTCGACCAGCCGGGGCAGGTTGCCCGCCTCGTTGTAGCAGGGAATGACGAAGCTGATGGCCGGGGTGTCGGACATGCGCGCGGCTAGGCGTTCCCCCCGTCCTTACAGCCAAGGTTCGATTGCGCGGCGAAGCTCACGAGCGGTCCGTGGTCAGTAGGGAATTCGGGGGCTGTTGAACCAGTAGAGCAGGAACCCCACCAGCAGGGCGAACACCAGGCCCACAAGGATGGACCACCTCAGGATTTGCCGCTGGCGAATCCGGTTCGACCGGTTCATGCCGGGCAAGAGGTAGTAGAGTCCGCGTTTTTTCTTTGACCACAACATCGGGCTGTCCGGGGCGCCGCTGTCTGCTCTCCTTACACGGATTGCAGAAGGCCGGCCGGCGGCTCGTGCCGCCGACACAAGCCGGCCACGGCCCGATTGTATGAAGGGTGGCGGCGGCTTTGGCAAAACAAAATCTTCCGCTTTGAACTCTCCCGTCCGCGAGTTTAGGCTGGAGGGGTGCTGAAGACGTTGACCGATCGACTCCGGGAAGGCCTTGAACTGGCGGCGCCCCAGGCGCAAGCGGCGCTCCAACACCTGACGGCGGAGCAGGAGCCGGCCGAGGCGAAGGCCGATTTTCTGGCGGCCCTGGCCCAAAAAGGGGAGACGGTCGCCGAGATTGCCGCCTTTGCGCGAGGCCTGCGAGAGCTTTCGACGCCGGTTCCGCTCGAGGCGGAAATGCGGGCGCGCGGCATCCTGGACGTGGTTGGCACCGGGGGCGATCGGCTGCAGACCTTCAATATTTCGACAGCGGCCGCCCTGGTGGCCTCGGCAGCCGGCCTGACGGTGGCCAAGCACGGCAACCGCGCGGTGACCTCGAAGTCCGGCAGCGCGGACGTGCTGGAGGCCTTGGGCATCCCGATCGACCTTTCGCCCGACGAGGCGGCGGTCTGGCTGCGGGAACATCGCTTCGCTTTCCTGTTTGCGCCGCGCTATCACCCCGCGTTCAAGCATATCGCGCCCGCTCGCAAGCTTTGCGCGGCGCGCGGCCAGCGCACGATCTTCAATCTGCTGGGGCCGCTGCTCAATCCGGCCCGGCCCGACTCGATCCTGTTGGGCACGCCCCGGCCCGAGCTGTGCGAGCCCATGGCCGGAGTGCTGCGCGAATTGGGCGTCCGGCGGGGCCTGGTGGTGTGCGGCCAGGCAGGGCCCGAGGCCTGGCTCGACGAGCTGTCGATCCTGGGTTCGAACCGCGTGAGCGAGTGTTCGCCGGAAGAAGGCTTGGTATCCTACTTGTTGGATCCCGAGCCGTTCCGCACGCAGCCCGCCACCCTGGCGGACCTGCAAGGCGCGGACGCCGCCGCCAACGCCGAGATGGCCCGCCGCCTCTTGCGAGGCGAAGACCGCACGCCGCGCCGCGACATGGTCCTGCTCAACACCGCCGGCGCATTCCTTGCGGCGGGTCGTGTCGGGAGTCTGGCGGAGGGTCGGGAACTGGCGGCCGCGACCCTCGACGAGGGCAAAGCCTTCGACAAGCTGCAAGAACTGGTCGAAGCGGGAGGAAGGCGCGGAAAGTGAAACGCCGCAGCCGTGCGGCTCCCGCCTCGCTCTCGGGCGGGACGACCGGCTTGCGCCCGGCGGCGACTGCGTGCATGGTAGGAAGCGAGGAAGGCGCGGTGACATGAAGATGTGGCTTTACGGGCTGCTGATGGCGCTGGGGGCTGCCGAGGGGCAGGCCCGGCTGGGGGAAAGCACCAACGAAATCCACGCGCGCTACGGCGAACCCGTTGGGCAAAGCTCAGTCCTGGGGTTTCCCGCCCAGTCCTTCACGTTCCAGCAATACCGCGTGCAGGTGGTTTTCAAGAACGGCAGGAGCCTGATCGAAACCCTCCGCCCGCTGAAGGAACCGGGACGAATCGACCCCGATCAGGCCCGGGAGTTGGCCACCAGGATCGCCCAGTGCAGCCAATGGTCCCGCAGCGAAATCGTCAGCCCGCCCGGGTTCGAGCTTCGGGGCTCCAATGGCGCGGTGGCGTTCCTGAGACGCAACCAGCGGGAGGCGGACTTGCTGCTGATCTGCTCGAGCGAAGCCGCCGCGCAGATGCGCGAAGGCGCCCCCAAGACGCCGGAGGCCGACGCGGACGCCCTGAGAGTGCAGAGACAGCAGGCGATTAATGGGGCGCCCGCGGCGCAATACGCGCTGGCAAGGCGTTATCTGGCCGGCGACGGCGTGCCGAAGGACGAGCAGGCCGCCCGGTTCTGGATGGCAAAGGCAGCCGCCAAGGGGCACGCGGAGGCCAAAGCCGCGCTCCTGAAGCTCGATGGCAAGTAGCCCGCCCTTCCAGCCCTGCCCCGCCGCGTTCCCTCCTTCCGGACTGAACCCGGTTCCAAGCGCGTCCGAAGTCCGGTAAGACGGGCGGGTTGGAGCGATGCGCCCGGAAGGCAGCGGCCCCGAAGCCGGAGCTTCAGGGCCGTTCGATAACGAGCGAGAAACGGCGGGGACGATCAGAATACCGGTTCGACCTCGATCCGCTTGCCGGCCTCAACGGTCAGGTCTTCTCCCTGCGCCCACACCTGATCATTGATCAGCAGCTTGAACACCACCTTGTCTTTGGCGGTGGCGGTTGCCCAAAGCCAGGTGGAGCCATCCACGCAATGCAGGGGCGTTCCATGCTCCCAGCTCAGGCCATCGCCCTGGCCCCGCACATAAAGAATGTTGCCCCAGCCGACATCGATCTTGGCCGCGATGGAAGTGAGCGGTTGGGCTTCCTGTGCCTGCGGTTTGCCGTTGCGGGCTTTGGCGGGCGTCGGAGCCGTCGAACTGGGAGCCGCAGAAGCGACGACGGGCGCTGTCGGCGCCACGGCTGCCTCCCCGTTTGCGGACGCGTGAATTGGCGAGGACTTCGTTGTCGCGGTTCGCCGCTTGGGAGTCTGACTGCTTTTCGGACTGCTTTTCACTGCTTTCGCTTTCATTTTCCAATCTCCATATCAGGTTCAATATGGGAAACGAGGCAGCGGAGATGTGCTCCACTTGCGTGTTCCCAAGAGGATATATAACACAGGGTCGCTGCCGCAGCCAGCAGGCATCGCCGCCCCGATTAAGAACGGAGACCCGCGCCGTTTCCACGGAAAGCCGTGGAGTGCCGCAGCACGCCCCTCTCTGAACATACCCCCGTCCCGACGAAGGCCCCTTCTAGCTTTGATGAACTGGGATTTGCTCTCCGTCCAAGGACTAGAAATACCTATCGCGCCACGACAGCAATGTCAACTCCAAATCCGGCCGTTTTCACAGCGCCCAAGGTGGATTTACGAAGTGGACAAAGCTGCGGAATGGCGGGCAGTTACGAGTGAGAAGGCCTTTTGGCGTTGTTGGGCGGCCATGGCATCGAGAAAGCCGTTGGTGGTGGCCTTACGGGCATTGCG
>JAKLEJ010000271.1 GCA_022711695.1 Verrucomicrobiota bacterium
AGCTGCGAGTAAAAGCCGTAATCGCGAAGAGTCTCGGCGGGCAGGCCCGCTGCCTCGTCAGGACCGGCCTCGTAATTGCGCCATAAGAACTCGTTTTGCCAGGTTACGAACGGAAACCCGGCCTGGTGGCGGCGCGACCGCCATTTCCAGGTGAAGTCCGCTCCGTAGATCTGCGTGGCCGTGTCGGGCCCGGACGCGTTCGGGCCGAAGGCCCCCGAGACGCCCAGCAGCAGGGTGTGGGTGTCCGTGGCGTCGAACGAGACGGCGTAGCGGGGCGTGTAGAGCAGGTCGCTGAAGGACGACACGCCCCGTTCGATCGGGCTGCGCCCATACAGCGGACCGTCCTCACCCGGATTGCGGAAGCTCCAGGCGGTCTCGCCCTGGCTGTTCTGGACGCTGAGAAACAGTTCCGAATAGAAGCGGGTGGGCAGGAGCCAGGAAACCCGCGCGCCCGGGTTTCGGAGGCCCTCCGGTCCCAGCAACCGGGCGTTGACCAGGGAGGTGTCCACAAAAGCCCAGGTATGCGGATGAGTGGGATTGAGCCGCCCGAATTCAGTCAGGTATTGTCCGGCCTTCACCTGGAGGTTCCAGGGCAGCGAGGTGGTCTCCGCAAAGGCTTCCTCGACCTCGAAGTGGGACTCGCCTTCCGAGTCGATGTGGGCAATCAGGTTCGCCTGAGCCCGGAAATAGGGATCCACCGCCCCCTCGAAGACCGTCTCGAGATTCTGCACGGTGAACCCGCGCACTTTCGGGTCGTGCCCGCCCGGTTCCAGGGCGCCCACGTCGCTGGCCGTCGAGCCCCCGGCCGCCATCAGGGCGTCAAACGAGAGGTTCAGGTAGTTCCGCGGGTTGCCGAGCAGACGAATGGGGTCGGCTGGAGACCACGGCGCCGCCGGTTGGGCAGCGGCGGGCTTGGCGGCGGCGGGCTCAACCGGGGGAGAGCCGGCGCTTGGCGGCGCGGCGGTGGGGACTGTCGAGACGACCGGTGCGGCCCGAAGCTGCTGCTGCAGGGCGTCGATCTGCTTCTGCAACGCCTCGAGTTGCTGGCGATGCTGCTGCTGAATCTGCTCGAAGGTCTGCTGCATCTGGCGGACCTGGAGTTGCAGTTGATGAAGTTGGTTGGACTGGCTGAGTTCCTGGCCGTGGGCGATACACCCAAGGCCCAGGAAGAGGGCGGGGCGCCACCCTCTGAAGACACTTATTCTCATCTTGATAACCGAACCGTTGTCTGCCGCACGACGGGTGTGGCAGACTGTTGCTTCCTCCGGAGACAGACAATTCAGCAAGCCGCAGGCCGGACGCGAACCCCGGAGACAACGGTCCGCCTCAGCCTGCCGCAGCAGGGACAAGAACGGAGGGCGGCGGCCCGCGAGTGAGGTTGGACCGCAGCCGCGGGGAAAAGCACGGGTGGTCGCAGACGGGCGACGCGGTCACAAAAGAGCCGGGCGGGCTCGTTTGCGGCGGCGGCTGCATGACCAGGAGCAGTTGTCCCTTCTGCAGGAGGGTCACCGCGCACTGATGATCCAGGCCGGGGTGATCCGGATGAACCAGCTCATGCAGCGAAGGCACGATGCCCGCCAAAATCGTGAAGACCCAAAGCCCCGATGTCAGCAGCCCCGCGATGAGGCGGGCCTTCGACATTCTGCATGACCTGGAGTTGGCTCTTGCCACGCAAGTCAATTAGACCACCTTTGGCGGTCGTCCGCAAGCCCTGCGAGCGGGACCGGCCAGGCGTGTTCCATGGGGCCTTAACCGGCCGGGGGCGTTGGCCCCGGCCGGCGCGCTGAGCCCCAGCGCCGCCGGCTGCGGATTCGGAGGCTGGTTTCCTGCTGGAATGCCCCGGGGCGATTCTGGCAGTCTGGCGCAAACAACAAGGTCCGTGTATCTGGCAGATCCCCCGGGTGGGGATCGCTGAACCCGGGCCTCAACGCCATGAGCGAACAGCGACAGCGTCCCATCCAGGAATACGAGCGTGAGCCCGTTCCGCAGGAGGCCCGGCTGGGTCTCAAGAGCTTTGTCGGCCAATACGCCGGCGAGCACGTGGCCGGCACGGAGTTGATGATTGGCCCCTTGTTTCTCGCCGCAGGCGTGAGCGCGTTCGATTTCATCGTCGGCCTGCTGGTCGGCAATCTGTTGGCCGTGCTCAGTTGGACGTTTTTCACCGCTCCCATCGCCACGCGCGTGCGCCTGACCCTCTACTACCACCTCGAGAAGATTTGCGGCCGAAAGTTGGTCGCCGTGTATAACACCGCCAATGGAGTCATGTTCACGGTGCTGGCGGGCGCCATGATGACGGTCTCGGCCACCGCCCTGGGGGTGTATTTTCGGTTCTCGATGCCGGGGTTGACCGACACCCTCCCCACAGGACCGGGCTGGGTGGCGGCGGTCTTGCTCACCGGGGCGCTCTTCTCCGTGGTGGCCGCCTACGGTTACCGGTTTGTCTCCCGCTTCGCCAACATGGCCGCGCCCTGGATGGTGCTTTGTTTTGCGGGCTTCGGAGTCATCGGGTTCCGCCAGATGGGGCTCGAGTCCGTCGGGGATTTCTGGCGCGTGGCTTCGACTGTCGTTTGGAAAGGCGGCGACCCCATGCCCGGACAGGTCAAGTTCACCTTTTGGCACGTCATGTTCTTTGCCTGGTTCTGCAACATGGCCTGGCACATCGGCATGGCGGACTTGTCGCTGTTTCGGTTCGCGCGCAAATCGTGGTATGGCCTCGCCTCGGCCGCCGGCATGTATATCGGGCATTTCATGGCCTGGATCGCCGCCTCGGTGCTCTACGCGGTCCAGCTTCACCAGGATCCGGGCAACACGGCCGTCCTCCCCGGCCCGCTGGCCTACCGCGCCTGCGGCTTGGCGGGGCTCCTGTGCGTCGTCATCGCCGGTTGGACGACTGCCAACCCGACCCTCTATCGCGCCGGATTGGCGTTTCAGTCCCTGCGCCCGAAATCGTCGCGCTTCAAAGTGACACTCCTCACGGGCCTGGTCGCCAGCGTCACGGCCGTGTTCCCCGTGGTCACCATGAAGCTCCTCGATTTCGTGGCGCTTTGGGGCATGATCCTCATGCCCATGGGGGCGGTCATCTTCGTCGATTTCTGGATTCTGCCCCGTTTGGGTCTGCGCGGCAACTTCGCCGAAGTTTCGGGCCGCAGCATCAATTGGGCGGCCGGCCTCGCCTGGGCTTGCAGCATGGCCATCTGCGCCCTCCTGGTGCTCCGGGGCGGCGTGCAGATCTTCTTTGTCAGCCTGCCTGGATGGTTCGTGACCTCGCTGCTCTACCTGGGCCTGAGCTGGTGGATGCAAAAGCAGACTGCCCTCGCCGTCGCCCGCGCCCGCCTGCCTGAACTATGAAACGCCTGGCCCAGCTCCTTTCCGTTCTTGCCCTGGCGGGGACCCTGCTGCCTCCCTGCCTCTTCTTTGCCAACCGCCTCAGCCTGCCGGCCACCCAACAGTTCCTCCTGGCCGCCGCCGCGCTCTGGTTTGTGTCCGCCCCGCTGTGGATGGAGCACAAGACCGGCAACTGACGCCGCCCTGCCATTTCCGAATTGTGCGTTTGGCGCAGACGATCGTCACGCCCATGCGCTCAATTTGGAGCGAGGGTTGCGGCGGACGCGCTGAGGAAACTGCTGACAGGACGAGGCATGTGGGGATAGGGTTGGGGCAGATGAATCTTCCGACACGATGCCTGCTGGCAGGGGCGACGATCCTGGTCGGGATCGTTCGCGGCCAGGAACCTCTCCCCTCGCTTCTTCCGGCGGGCCTGCGTTGCGAATACCTGGTCAACCCGCTGGCCATCGAGGAGCGTGCCCCGCGGCTGAGTTGGCGGGTGCAGTCCCAGGGGCGCGGTTCGAGGCAGAGCGCCTACCGGGTGCGGGTGGCCTCCAGCCAGGAGAAACTCCTGGCCGGCCAGGGCGATCTGTGGGACAGCGGCCGCACCCAGAGCGACGAGACCCTCCATCTGGCCTACGCTGGAAGGGCCTTGTCTTCGCGCCAGACGTGCCTCTGGCAGGTGCAGGTCTGGGATGAACAAGGGCGGGCCTCGGCCTGGAGCGAGCCGGCTCGCTGGTCCATGGGGCTTCTTGAGACGAACGACTGGCGGGCTCAATGGATCGGCTTCAAAGACTCCTCGCCGTTGCATGCCGACCGCCGCGCGTTGTTCCTGCCTCCGGCCCGGCACTATCGCAAGGAGTTCAAGCCCGGCCGATCCGTGAAGCGGGCCATGGCTTACGTCAGCGCGCTGGGACTGTGCGAGCTGCACCTTAACGGCCGCAGAGTCGGCGACGCCTGGTTCGAGCCCGGCTGGTCGGATTATCTCCGCCGCGCCTACTACCGCGCTCATGACGTGACAGCCCTGGTCCGCGAGGGCCAGAACACCCTTGGGGCGATTGTGGCCGATGGTTGGTACGCCGGTTATGTGGGCTACGGATTGCTGGTCGGCTACGGGCCCAACAAGGCGGGCCGCTGTTTCTACGGCAAGACCCCGGCATTGCTGGCGCAACTGGAACTGGAATACGCGGACGGTTCGCGCGAGATCGTCGGCACGGATGCCACGTGGCAGGTCACCGGCGACGGCCCCATCCGGGAGGCCGACTTGATCATGGGCGAAAGCTACGAAGCCGGGCGCGAGCGGGCCGATTGGTGCCTGCCCGGCGGGGCCAAAGACTGGCGGTGGGAGCCGGCCATTCCCGCAAAAGACAATGGCAGCATCAAGGCGGTGTTTTCCGACAACTGCGGCAGCCGGGAGGTCGAGCTGGGCTTCCAGACCCCGCGCCGCCTCCAGGCGTATTCCGGCGTGCCGGTCCGGATCACCGGCGAGTTGAAGGCCCGTCGCCTGACCGAGCCCAAGCCGGGCGCCTACGTGTTCGACCTTGGCCAGAACTTTGCCGGCGTGATTCGTCTGAAGGTCAAGGGACCCGCGGGCGCCCGCGTGCAAATCCGGCACGGCGAAATGCTTCACGCGGACGGGCGCCTGATGACCGAGAATCTCCGGCGGGCGCGGGCCACGGACTTCTACACGCTGCGCGGAGACCCCAACGGCGAGACCTGGAGCCCGCGGTTCACCTATCACGGCTTCCAGTATGTGGAACTGACCGGTCTGCCGGCCAAGCCGGACCTGGACGCGGTTACCGGCCTTGTGCTGAACTCGGACACGCCGCTGGTCGGCTCGTTCGAGTGCAGCGACCCGGTCATGACACAGTTCTGGCGCAACAGCCTTTGGACGCAGCGGGCCAATTTCATCGAGTTGCCCACCGATTGCCCGCAGCGCGACGAGCGGTTGGGATGGATGGGCGACGCCCAGGCCTATATTCGCACCGC
>JAKLEJ010000272.1 GCA_022711695.1 Verrucomicrobiota bacterium
CGACGGCAACGTGGACGGCTATACGTTCGTCTATTGGGACAAGACGGGCGCCCGCCGCGTGAACTACACCCCCACGGCCAAGGCCGGATTGCCGGCCCGCGATCTACAGTCGGGCCTGCGCGCCTTTGCCGAATACCGGGGCTACCGGGCCGACACCTTCACCCAGTTGACGGACTTTAATTCAACCACTCCCACTGGCCTGGGATTCACGTTCGAGCATCTCAAAGCCGAGATCGACGCCGGTTTCCCCGTGCTGCTCTACCTGCAGAAGTTCACCAATTACTATGCCGTGCGGTCGGGCATGAGCCGGGGCAATCCCGAAATCCATGGCATGCTGGCCTACGGCTACGCCGAGTATCCCTCCATGGGCATCAAGTGGGTTTACTACCGGACGAGTTGGGCCAGCGGAGAAAAGTCCGCCCAATGGGGGCCGCAGGATTGGGAGGCGGACATGCCCGTGCGGGGCGTGATCGGCTTTCGTCCACACCCCCGGATCCGATCGGTGACCCGCGCGCAGGGGACGATGACGATCGCCTGGGACGGGCCCGCCGCGCTCCTACAGGACGTGAATGGCGGGACCACCGAGCCCGTGAGCCGCTACCAGGTCGAGCGCTCCACCGGCATGCCGCCAACCTCCTGGGAAGCCGTGGGCGATCCCACCACCGACCACAGCGTCACTCTCAGCGGTTGCTGCGACGGCGTCGCTTTCTACCGGGTGCGGCTGCTGAGTCCCTGACCGCAGGCCGACGGATGAGGCTGCGGCTACTGGCCGGGAAAGAGGCGCGGATGAGCCTGCATCACCTGGTCGATGTTCTCGACGGTGACCACGAGAAAGCGCTTCTCGATTTCCGCGGCCGAATCCGACCCGAGTTTCTCCGCCCCCGGCGCGTCCGGCCTGGCCAGAACGAAGGCCGCCAGCTTTCCGTTCTTGACCGCGTTTCGGATGGCTGCGGCGTTGCCGAGCAGACGCAGGTCCGGCAGCAGCAGCCCGAAGCGCGGCGGCCCGGGAGTCTGCCAGCACTGGACGCGGTCCAGGGCGGCTGGGAGTCCGACCAGGCTGACAATCAGGTCGCATTGCGGATGGCGTTCCACCAGGCCGTCGATGGCCTGATCGCTCATCAGGTAGCTCAGCGGGGTCGTGCTTTCGGGATCGATGGCCACCGCGCGCGGGTTGCTCTGCGCCTCGGGCTTGAGTTCGGGAAAGGCGGGTTGCTCCAGCACCACGGCGCCGCCAAAGCCCTCCTTGAGGCCGCGCAAGCCCGCCGCTTCCATCGCCGGGATGGATCGATCGACACCCTGCCGGCTTGCGAACGGATTGGTGACCACCAGCGCGCGCCGCCCGGCTCGCGTCTTGACCAGGGCTTCCGCCAGCGCCCGTGTGGCCATGGCCCGCAGCCGCAGGGCGTTGCTCTCGGGCCCGCGCCCCAGGTAAAGCCACAGGAAGATGCCGCCGGCCACAATTCCCCCAAGCAACAGCAGTGCCGTGGAGCGTCTCATGCGGGCTAGAAATAGCCTTTGGCCACATCCGCGCCGTATTCGGCGGGGATGCCCAACCCTTCGAGGCGCGACTGGCCGCAGGCCTCCACATGGCCGTCCAGGAAAAGGCCCTCCGCCCGGCGGTCATGCCGCGCATGCACGATCTTCAGGGGGCTGGCGGCCCGGAAGAAGTAATACTGCCGGGCCGTGTAGCCGCCCTGGGCCTGGCTGGTGGTGTCGGCGATGTGCAAATACTCGGAGGGACGATCCACGTTTTCGATGCGGAAGAAGAGCCGGCCGGGGCCGCTGGTGTAATTGGTGGGCGGGTCGCGCCGGATGCCGAAAATCGTGATCCAATTCTCCCATTCGAACGGTTTGTAGCTCGGACACAGAAAACTGTTCTGGGCGCGCAAGTCGGTGTTGGTCGAGAGGATCAGCCCCCAGGTGTTGGTGCCTCCGGTCAGCCCGTCCAGTTGCACCAGCCCGTTGTAGTCCGACGCGTACATCAGGGTGGCCAGGCCGATCTGATGGAGGTTGTTCAGGCATTGGGCGGCCTTGCCCTTGGCCTTGGCGCGAGCCAGGGCCGGCAGAAGCAGGCCGGCCAGGATGGCGATGATCGCGATCACCACCAGCAGCTCGATCAGCGTGAACCCTCGCCGGTTCCCGCTTCGTCCCGATTGTCGGTTGTGCCGCACAATTGATCTCGCCATCTTCTGACTTTCTTAGCAAATTTACCAGCAATTGCTTATGGGTCAATTCTGGCGTGGTTCATCCCAGCGGGATCGGTCGGGCTTCTCCGGTTGCGCCGTCCTGCGCCCGCTGTCCGATCATGCTGTTTAACTCCGGGGTCTTCCTTCAGTTCTTTGCGGCGTTCCTGCTGCTCTACTGGCTGGCCCGGAACCACCTGCGCGCCCGGAACCTGCTGGTGGTGGCGGCCAGCTACTTGTTCTACGGCTGGTGGGACTGGCGGTTCCTGTCGCTGATCTTCGTCTCCAGCGTCCTGGATTACGCGATCGCCCTGGCCCTGGTGCGGGCGCCCACCCCGCGTCGCCGCAAAGCCTGGCTGGCCCTGAGCGTGTCCTGCAGCCTCAGCCTGCTGGGCTTCTTCAAGTATTACGACTTCTTCGCCGAATCCCTGGCGGCGCTCCTGGCCCGCCTGCAGATTCCCTTTCACCCCCGGTTGCTGGGAGTGATTCTCCCGGTGGGCATTTCCTTCTACACCTTCCAGACCATGAGCTACGTGATCGACGTCTATCGCGGGGCGATGACGCCGACCCGGAGCCTGCTCAGTTTTCTGGCTTACGTCTCGTTCTTCCCGCAGTTGGTGGCGGGGCCGATCGAGCGGGGGGCGCACTTGCTGCCCCAGTTCGAGCGTCCGGTGGCGATTACCTGGCCGATGGTTCAGGAAGGGCTCTGGCTCTCCCTCTGGGGCATGTTCAAGAAGGTCGTGGTGGCGGATAACCTGGCGCCCCTGGTGGACCTGGTCTATGGGAGTTCCGCCCCCGCCGGCCCGGCGGTGATCCTGGCCACCCTGGCCTTCGGCCTTCAGATCTACTGCGATTTTTCCGGCTATTCCGACATCGCCCGGGGCACGGCCCGCATCCTGGGCTTCGACATCATGGTGAATTTCAACCTGCCCTACGCGGCGACGAACGTTCGCGAGTTCTGGCAGCGCTGGCACATCAGTCTCTCCACCTGGCTTCGGGACTACCTCTACGTTCCCCTGGGCGGCAACCGCCGGGGGGCGGGGCGCACTTATCTGAACTTGTTTCTCACCATGCTCCTGGGCGGGCTCTGGCACGGGGCCGCCTGGAACTTCGTGCTTTGGGGACTGTGGCACGGCGCGGGTTTGGCCGCGCACCGTCTCTGGGCCCAGGGCGGCAAACCCCGCCTCAATCCGGCGCTCTGGGCAAAAGGCATCGCCTGGCTGCTCACCCTGGGGTTCGTCGGCTACGGCTGGCTGCTCTTCCGGGCCGGCTCTCTGGGCCAGGTTGCCTCCATGACCCTGGCCCTGGGCGATTTCACCGCCCCCGCATGGATCGGCAGCTTTGTCTTGAACCTGGCCGTGTTCGGCACGCCGCTGATCCTCATGGAAGTGTGGCAGCACAGGGCCAAAAACCCACTGGTGGCCCTCGGCCTGCCTGGCCCCGTCCGCGGTCTCCTTCAAGCTGCCTTGCTGCTGGCCATCATCCTGTTCTGGGAGGTCCGCCAGCAGCCGTTCATCTATTTCCAATTCTGACTCTCTTATGATCAGCCACCGCTGCGAATTCGAGATCCGGGAGTTGCTCCGGTGGCTGGGCTGGCCGCTGGCGTGCGTCGCGGCGTTCGCCGTCCTCATTCGCCTGGGAGTGGTCCTGGGGTGGCTCCCGCCTCCGCGCCCCACGCTCGATGTCGATCGCACCCTCCTGATCCACCAGCTCGAGGCGGCCCGCGCGCCGGCCGAGGCCGATCTCCTGCTCCTGGGCGATTCCTCCTGTCTGATGGACGTGTCCGCCCGCCAGCTTGGAGAGGCCTTGGGAGCGCGGGTGTTGAACCTGGGGACGCACAGCTACCTGGACCTCGAGGCCGGGGCCCGGCTGCTGCGCGAGTACCTGGCAGCCCATTCGCGCAAACCCCGTGCCGTGCTGGTCCTGATGCACCCGGAGGCGCTGCGGCGCTCGACGCCGGAGGCCTACCACCAAGCCCTGTTCCAGAGCCTCATCGAGGGCCGGAACCCGCCGGCCCTGTGCTGGCGCGACCGGTTCGTTCGGTTGCTGGGCCTCGAAGATTTCCGCAGCCGGCTCCTGTGCCGCCTTGTGCCCACGCCTCTGCCGGGGGCGTATGGGCGCGCCTACGGCTTCAGCCGCGAGTTCGAGAGAGCGCTGTCCGCAAACCTGGGCAGCCTGCTGGACCCCGACACCGCGCCGTTCCAGGGCAACGCGGAATACCGCCTGGCCCCGCAGATCGAGTCGTCCAGCCGCAAGCTCCGCGCCGCCGCCGAAGGCGTCACGCTGCTGGCGGGGATCACCCCGGTTCCCGAGGGCTTCGCCGCGCGCGATTACCGGCAGACTCGCGACGCCATGCTGGCGCAGTGGCGTGCGTGGCTCGACGCCGCTGGTGTCCTCTCGGAGCTTCCGGCGACGCTGCCGGACGAGCAGTTTGCCCGAGTCACTCACCTGCGCGAGGCCGGAGTCCGGGCCTACACCGAAACCCTGGCCCGGGTCCTGAAGCCTCACCTCCCCGCTCCCTGACCCTGCGTATGCACCCAGGGGCGCCTCCGGCTGGCGGTCGCCCCTTCACTGCTGCGACGTCAAACGCCGATTCAGGCCGTTGTTTTCGCCTTGCCTTGCGGCCGACGGAGTGAGGAGATGGCCGCAGAACCGTTTGGCAGCAGCAACCCGACATACTGGGGGAAGGAAGAGCGCCCGGCAGTCCCGCTGGGGGGGACAGTCGGTTGAGCCATGGGCGTCCGCTCTCTTTTTTGTCCTGTTCTTTCTCTATCTCTGGCTGCGAGTGCAGCCCTCGCTGAGGTATCACGAATCGGCGCCGGTCTTTCTTCTGACCGTCCCGTTCTTTGCCCGCTTCCCGGGCGTTCCCGGCGGTCTGGCCGATTACGCGGCCGCGTTCCTGGAACAGTGCAATTCGATCGATTGGCTGGGGGCGTTGGCTCTCGCGCTCCTGGCCTGGGCGCTCCATGCGGCGGTGCGACTGTTTGTCGGGAGGCTTGCTCGGGAGGTGGCGGCGGTGGCTGCATTCGGACCGTCCTTTCTGTTGTTGCTGCTGGCTGGCAGCTACGACCTCCCGGTCTTTTCGATCGTCCTTGGGCTGCTGTTGGCCGTGGGGATGGCTTTG
>JAKLEJ010000273.1 GCA_022711695.1 Verrucomicrobiota bacterium
ACGCCGATGCCGCCACCTACTCCGGTTGGAGCGAGCGCCTGGATGCGCTCGCTTACGACGGGGTCTCCGCGCATCTCGTCACCTCGATGACCCTGCCGGCAACGTGGCCTCACCCGGTTCTGGTCTCGGGAGAGAACCTCTTCGTCGGGCGCGCCGCCTCAGACGCCTCCTCCGCCAATCCGGCGCAAAGCTCTCTCGAAACGTGGAGGTTGGGCGATGCCGGCAAGTTCGAGCTCCTCGGAAAGGTCTCCCTGACTCAGCCGGCCAGCGCACTCTTCGCCGTCAATGACCTGCTGGCGGTTCAGTCGAGCGACTACGCGGTGGGTTTGTTTGACGGGTCCGACCCGGCGGCGTTGCGCCTGGTGGGCCTGGGCAAGCCTCCAGGCTGCCTTTACGTGGATCTCAAGTATGCCGATGGCGCGATCGCCACGGACCTGTGGCTGCCACTGGGTGTGTTTGGAGTGGCGCGAGTGCCGGCGAGTCCCTGAACCGACTCTCCGTGAGGTTCCGCGTTAGCGACGCCCACCGCCGCCTCCGCCGCCGAACCCGCCCCCACCGCCCCTGGAACCGCCGCCGCTGAAGCCGCCTCCTCCAAACGATCCGCCGCCGCGGCTGCCTCCCGCGCTGAACCCGCTGGGGCGGGAAGGACCCGCGCCACCGCTGTTGAAGCTCGACCGCGGACTATACCCGCCAAAGCTGCCGCGGCTGGAGGCGGCTGGCGCGCTGAAGCTGCGGGGGACTACGCCGCTGGCCGCGCCGTTGAAGGTGGTTCGTCCGCTGTAGCCGGAGGGAGCGCTTCGGCCGATCGGGGAGGTTGTGGACGGGAACGAACGAGCGAAGCCGGCTGTGGGAGGACGCACCGTGCTCGAAGGGGCGGGGCTGCGGCCGATGGTGTTCCCGGAAAACGCAGGACGGCTGCCGCCGGTCGCAGGCACTTGGGAGGAACTGAAAGAACGCGTTGTCCGGCCTGCGGCCGGCGCGACTTGGCCGGAGGAGCGCGAAGCGTTCAGCGCCTGACTGCCGCCGTAGCCGGGCGCTCCCGAGGATCTGCCGAGGGCCTGGTTGCCGCCGAAACCGGCGCCGCCTGGGGACCTGGGGCTGACGCCGGCCGTACCCTGCGAACGCTGGCCCGCCCCGAAGCCGCCACCCGGCGAGGCAGGCCGCGCCGAGGAAGCGCCGCCGGTTCGTCCCGCCCCGAAATCGCGGGGCTGCACACTGGCCAACGAGCCGCGAGTTCCAGCCGACTGGAGCCTATTGGCGTTGGGCTGCCACGGTCTGGCGGCGGCGGTCGTTGGGGCGCGGTTGTGGTATCCCGGTCCGCCGCCTTGAGGCGGATGACCTCCCTGCCCTTTGCCATACCCGTAGCCATGGCCGTCGCCCCTCCCGTACCCGTGGCCATACCCATGGCCATGGCCATAGTAGTAGGGAGCATAGTGGCAATACGGCGGCACGCTCACCCACCCCCCGTACCAGTTGCAACTGCCCCAGAACGCGCTGCCAAACCACACCCCCACTCCGAAGCTGATCCAGGGCACAAACGGATCGTAGTAATAGGACGGGTAGTAGGCCGGATAGTAAACCGGGGCGGGCGCATACACTACGGCCGGGTCGTATTGCGGCACGTACACCACCTCGGGTTGCGCCGGGAGGATTTGGACCACCTGGTTGGTCACATAGACCACCTGCTCGGGCGTGCTCTGCAAGGTGCCCGCGGCCTGGGCCCGAACACGCATGGCTTGAATCGCGTTCATCACGTCCTTCTGCTGGACCACGAACGCCTGGCCCAGCTCGATGGTCCACGCCAGGTTGTCGTTCAGATACTGGATCGCCTCAGGAAACCTGGCCAGGGTCTTCACGCTCTCGTCCCAGGGCTGCTCGCTGAGTTTGTCCAGATTGTTGGTGTTCTTGACGAAGCGCGCGGCCAGCACCACCTCGATGGGGTAGGCCGCCGCCGGCAGCACCGCGGCAATCAGCGGATCGGGATACAGCGCGATGGGGCCCACCAGGGTCTCCAGGTCCGCCGCGGTCCGCTTGGGCGGCGGCGCCCAGGCCGACTCCACTCGCGTTGGAGGTGTCGCCGGTGTCACGGCTTGCGCCGCCGTCGCCGGCGGAGTGGCGGGCGGGGCGGTCGGCTGAACCGCGGCCGGAGGCTGGGGCGGGGCCTGATACACGGATGGCGGGGGATTGTCTTGCACCGCGGCCGCTGCCCCGCAAGCCGCCAGGCACATGACCGAGAAACTCAGCCGGAAAACGTTATTTGAAGCTTTCATGGCAGTTGCAGGTTGCTTTCGATTGTCATCTCGCCACCGACACCACCGATTGTTGACCGATTACTCGTTCCTGGGCGCGCCTTGGCCCCCTCGCTGGAGCGCCCTCCAGAAAAACTACACCGTGCCGACCACAAAGTCCACTGATCCTGAGCCCGCCCCAGGCCGGTCGGCCCCGGGGGCCTGTCCGTGATCGGACCCATGAACATTGGACGGCTCCGACGGCCGGCGGATTCACCCCAAGTGGCGCTTGCTTTGCCCGGCAGCCCTCGGCACCCTGTAAGGCCATCATGAATTCTCTCTTCTCGATCCTCCCTCGGGGCCTTGCTCGGGGCGTCCAGGCCGGCGTGGCGTCCCTGGCCGTGCTGCTGGCGGAAAGCGGCCCGGCGGCCGAAACAGCCCCAGCCGCTACGCCGGCAAACGCGGCGCGGCTGCAGTGGTGGCGTGAAGCCCGCTTCGGCATGTTTGTCCACTGGGGACCGGTCTCGCTCAAAGGCACGGAGATCGGCTGGTCCAGGGGCGCCCAGGTCCCGATCGAGGAATACGACGCCCTGCACCGGCAGTTCAACCCGGCGAACTACAACGCGGATGACTGGGCGCGCACCGCACGGGAAGCCGGCATGAGGTATCTCATCTTCACCACCAAGCACCATGACGGCTTTTGCATGTGGGACACCAAACAGACGGATTTCAACATCATGAAGACGCCTTACGGCCGGGACGTGGTCAAGGAACTGGCGGCCGCCTGCCGGCGACAGGGCGTCGAGTTCGGGACCTACCACTCGGTGTGCGACTGGCATCACCCGGATTTTCCGCTGACCAGCCCCGGCGGGAGCGTGCGGCGCGAGGCCGCCAACCTGGACCGCTACGAGGCCTATCTGCGAGCGCAGGTGCGCGAGCTGATCGGCGGCTACGGCCCGCTGATGGCGATGTGGTTCGATGTGCCGCAGGAGTTCGACGCCCGCCGCGGGCTGGGCCTGGAGCAGTTCACCCGCAGCCTGCAGCCCGACATCATTCTCAACAACCGCAGCGGCGCCCAGGGGGATTACGACACCCCGGAGCAGCGCGTGGGCAAATACCAGGACAGCCGGCCGTGGGAGACCTGCATGACGCTCTGCCGACAATGGGCCTGGAAGCCCAACGACGAGATGAAGTCGCTCAAGGAATGTCTCCAGACCCTGGCGCGCTGCGCGGGCGGCGATGGCAACCTCCTGTTCAACGTGGGCCCCATGCCCGATGGCCGCATCGAGCCGCGCCAAGTCGAGCGGCTCCGCGAGATGGGCGACTGGCTGAAGAGGAACGGCCAGGCCATTTACGGGACCCGCGGCGGCCCCTACAAACCCGGCGCCGCGTTTGCCAGCACCCGCCGCGGCAACACGCTCTTTCTTCACGTGTTTCGATGGGACGGCGACAGCCTGGAGCTGCCGGATCTCCCGCGGAAGGTTCTCGCGGCGCGTCTGCCCGGCGGAGTGTCCGCGACAGCGGTCCAGGCTGGCGGCAAACTGACGCTGCGGGTCCCGGCGTCGGCCCGCGATGAAATCGACACGATCGTGCGGCTGGAATTGGATGGATCCGCGATGGACCTGGCGCCTATCGCGCTGGTTCCGCCGGTGAAAGCCGCCGCCTCGAACGTGTACCGGCGCCAGGAGGACCACTACGGCCCCGCGATGGCGTTCGACAACGATCCGGACACCCGCTGGGCCACCGATGCAGGCTCCCTGCAAGCCTGGGTCTCGGCGGACTTTGGCAGGCCGCGCACCCTTCGGCGCGTGCGCATCGAGGAAGCCTACCCGGGCCGGGTCAAGCGCTTCGAATTCCAGCGCCGCGAGGGCACGGAATGGAAAACCCTCTTCGTCGGAACCAACCTGGGGCCGCGGTTCGAGCGGACGTTCGATCCGGTGACCACCCGGGAGGTGCGCCTGAATGTGCTCGAGGCCAGCGACGGCCCCACCATCGCCGAGATCGACGTGTCCGAGAAATAAGCCGGTCGCGGGGCGCCCTGGCGGCGTCTCGCGCGGCGGATGACTGGAGCCCCCCGCGCCGCTATCGCCCAGGCGATCCTTTCAGCAGGACGTTTGGAGACACGCTCCTGGCGCGGTAGAAGCGGCTCACGGCGCCTTGGGCGTCGGCATCGTACACCTCGATCGCGTCGCCGCGCACCGTGACATTGGTCAGCGGCGTCCATCGCACACAATCTGTCGAGGTCTCCACAACGCAGTCCTGGTCGGCCAGCCCGCGCAGGGTGAGCTTGAAGACGCCGTTGGACTGGCGGGTGACGTCGGCGAAGGCCAGCGTGGCGGACATGGGCGGCGGACGCACGCTGCCGTGGGTGGAGGGGCCTGCGCGGATGACGAAGCTGGCGAGGTTGGTGAGCCGGCCGATTGGCAGGGCGCCGCCGCCCGTGACCACCGAAAAGACCCCCGAGCTGCCCACCTTGCCGGCGGCGGCGAGCGCGGCTTCGTAGGTGAGACCCGCGGCCGCCTCCCAGGCGCGGACCTCGACAATGGCCGCTGTTCCAGGCGGAGCGTTGGGAATCAGCCGGGGTCCTCCGTTAAACAGGCCCGCAAAGGCGCCGGTGAGGAAGGGAACCGCGGGGCCCAGGGGGGCCATGGAGTCCACGGTAGGCCCGCTGTAGAGCTGGGTGAATTGCGCGAGTCTCGCTGCGGTGGCGCCCAGGCATCCTGGCAAAACAGCCCTTCCCAGCCAGGCCTCGAGCCCGTTGCCCGGCCAATACACGCCCGGCGAACCGCTCGACGTGACAATCCGCGTCATTCCGGCCGAGGGGGTGTTGGCCTACGCGGTCGAGGAATCGTTGCCAGCCGGGTGGAGTGTGTCTCAAATCACCGAGGGCGGCGTCTGGGATGCAGGCGAGGCCGCACTGCGCTGGGGGCCCTAATTCGATGACCGGCCGCGCTTGCTCACCTATCGGCTCACCTCGCCCACGACCACGGCGTCCACGCTGACGCTCGTTGGTCAGGCGTCCTTTGACGGCGTCAGCGCCGCCATCGCCGGTCCGCGTCTCGCTGTCCCCTGC
>JAKLEJ010000274.1 GCA_022711695.1 Verrucomicrobiota bacterium
CTACCTCTTCTCGGTGAAGGATGGTCCCAAGGTCTATTTCACCGGCGACACCGGCTATCACGAACTCCTGGGGGACGCCGTGGCTCCGCACAAGCCCGACGTCCTGGCGGCCGTCATCAACGGCGCCTTTCGCAATCTCAACCCCGCGGAAGCGGCGGCGCTCGCCCGGCGCATCGACGCCCGCGTGGTGATTCCCTGCCACCACGATCTCTTTGCGGACAACTGCCAGCCGCCGCAGATGCTCCGCACGCATCTGAAACTCCTGGGCATCGGGGACCGTTACCGGCTGCTGAAGCCAGGCGCGCCCTTCGATTATCCCGCCTGAGGACAAAAAGGAGATCAGCCGACGGACCGCTCCGCCTGCCTGCTGCTTCGAGAACGCCCTGGCTTGACTCGAATCTCTCGCGGCATTGCGCAGGCGCCGGCAAACCCCTCCTGCCTGAGACGGAAGGCGACGCCTTCCATCGCCAGGCCCAGACAACCACTCGTCTCGATCCCCGGTCGTCCCCTTCCCAGGCCCCAACCCCCGCCAACATTCCTTGTCCCACGTGGGACAAGGAATGTTGACGCGTTGCAGCCAGTGGCAGGGCTGGAGAATACGTGCATCAGAGGCGGGGCCAACCGCCTGCTTGGGGAGCATTTGCCGTCGCGGTTTAGCTCCGGTGACTCTCGGTGGGGATTCAGCGGGCTGGTTCGCGGATTGACGATCGAGCGATCTCTCCGTACAGTGACGGCCGCATCGCCGCCATGAAGAATGTCGCCGCGCATCCGGCCAAACTGACCGAGCTGGCCTGGCTGCTGGACGTGACCGAATCGCGCCAGCCGCTCAGCGAAACCAGCCCGGTGTGGGTGCGCCGCGGCCTGGTGGAATCGGGTCCGCCCACCCCGCATCCGGAGTGCCATCCCTACTGCGAAATCAGCATCGCGCTCGAAGGCGAGGGCACCAGCCTGGTCCAGGGCGAGGAAGGCGTCCGTCTCCCTGGCGAGTTGCTGCTGCTGGGTCCGGGCATCCCCCATTGGGGCTCAATTCAGAAGTTCCCCCTCCGCTCCATCACCATCTATTTTCTGCCGTCGGTGCTGATCGAGATGGGTCCCGTCAGCGACGGCGTGCGCATTCTGAGCCGTTTCACCGCCAAGCAGTCCCTGGAACAACGGCTGGCGCGCCCGCCAAAGCCCTTGCGGCAGCGCCTCATCGATCTGTTCACCGACGCCGCCGCGGAATTCGAGCAGCAGCGCCTGGGCCGGGAGATGCGGCTGAGGGGCCTGCTGGTGGAGGCGGCGGTCCAGCTTGTGCGCTGGGAGGAGGCGGAGGGCCGGAGAATCGGCGCCGAGCACCTCGAGGCCGATTGGCGGCCAATCGCGCGCGCCCTGCAATGGCTGCGCGAGCATTACACGGACCCGGTGTATGCCCGGAACGTGGCGCGCGCCGCCGGCATGAGCGAGTCGCGGCTGAAGATTCTCTTTCAGAACGCCCTGGGCATGTCCTGGGTGAAATACCTACAGGGCTATCGCATCCATCGCGCCGCCGCGATGCTGAGCGAATCCGGACACAACGTGACCGAGGCCGCCCTGGCGGTCGGGTTCGAGAGCCTGAGCCATTTTAACGCCACCTTCCGTTCCTTCATGGGGGTGTCCCCGAGCCACTATGGCCTCCAGGAGCGAAAGAACTCCGGGCCGGCAGAACCGAAACCGGCAGCCCCCGCCAGGCGACGCTGAGTCGAGCGAAGCATGGCTGGAGCCGACCCCGCCAAACAGAACCCCGCATTGTCATGATCTCGTTCTTCAAACGCTGCAAATGGTCTTTTGTTTCATTGGTCGCAGTTCTGTCCCTCGAAGGGGTCCGGGCCGCGGATTCGCTGGCGGATGGCTTCACGCGGCCGCCGGAGCACACCAAGCCCTGGTGCTACTGGTATTGGATCAGTGACAACCTCTCGAAAGAGGGCATCACCCGCGACCTCGAAGCCATGAGCCGCGTGGGAATTGGCGAAGCCTTTATCGGCAATATCTTCCTCGATGATGTGCCGGCCGGTCCAACCAAAGTCCTGACCCCCGCGTGGTGGGACCTGGTCGAGCATGCCATCCGCGAGGGCGGCCGGGTGGGCGTGAACATCGGCATGTTCAACTGCCCCGGCTGGAGCCAGTCCGGCGGCCCGTGGATCCAGCCCGGGCAGGCCATGCGCCATCTCGCGGCCCCGGAGATCCGCGTCACCGGCCCCCGAAGACTCGCACAGAAGCTGCCCGCGCCCCAGGGCTTCTTTCAGGACGTGGCCCTGCTGGCGTTTCCCGCGCCGCTCCACGACGCCGATTCGATCGCCTCCCGCTCGCCGAAAATCTCCTGCGCTCCCGCGGCGCCCGGGGTGGAGAAGCTGCTGGACGGCAACCCCGCGACGATGTTCGCGTTTCCTGACGGCGCCGGCCGGGGACACAACGCCTTCACCCTCGACCTGACCGTGAGCGATCCGTTTACGGCGCGATCCCTGCAGCTCACGCCGGCGGAGGAATCGTTCGGCGCGAATGTCGAGCTGAAGGCAGCGGACTCCGACGGCCGCTTCCAGACCGTGCGCCGGTTCAAATGCGACCGCTCGAACATGTCGCCGGGCGTGGGTTTCCTGCCGCGCGGCCCGGTGGCGATTTCTTTTCCCGCAACTGCGGCTCGCAGTTTCCGGCTTGTGTTCACGGGCTGGTTCGGCAGCAGCCGGCGGGCCGCACTGGCGGAGGTCAGCCTGTCCGGCGCGGCCCGCCTGGAGTCTTTCGTCGAAAAGCAACTCGGCAAGATGCATCCCACCCCGCTGCCGATGTGGGACACCTATCTCTGGCCAACGCAGGCCGAGCCTGACGCCGCGGGCCTGGTCATTCCGCAGGGCAGCGTGCAGGACCTGAGCCGGAACCTTGCCGGCGACGGCACGCTGATCTGGGATGTTCCGCCCGGCGAGTGGGTCATCCAGCGCATTGGCATGAGGCCCACCGGGATGAAGAATTCCCCGGCCTCGCCGGAGGGACAGGGCCTGGAGGTGGACAAGATGAATCGGGCGCTGGCGCAGCGCCACTTCGACGCGTTCATCGGCGAGGCGCTGAGGCGCGTGCCGGCGTCCGCGCGCCAGGCTTTCACCCGTGTGGTGGCCGACAGCTACGAAATGGGATCGCAGAACTGGACGGACGGCTTCGATGCGCAGTTTAGGGAGCGCTACGGTTACAATCCGCGTCCGTGGCTGCCCGTGCTCAGCGGCCGCCTGGTGGGCAGCGCGGACCAGAGCGAGCGTTTCTTGTGGGATTTGCGGCGACTGGTGGCCGATCGCGTGGCGACCGACTACGTCGGCGGACTGCGCGACGCCTGCAAGCCCCAGGCGCTTGGCCTTTGGCTCGAAAACTACGGCCATTGGGGGTTCCCCAGCGAATTCCTGAAGTATGGCGGCGAGTCTGACCGCGTCGGCGGGGAGTATTGGGTCACGGGAGACCTGGGATCGATCGAATGCCGCGCGGCCTCGTCCTGCGCAAACACCTACGGCAAACCGTTTGTTTCAGCCGAGTCCTTCACCGGCGGGCCGGCCTTCCAGAATGCGCCCGGCGCGCTGAAAGCTCGTGGTGACTGGGCGTTCTGCGAGGGGGTCAATCATTTCGTGCTCCATGTCTATATCCACCAGCCGTGGGAGGAGCGGATTCCCGGCGTCAACGCCTGGTTCGGCACAGAGTTCAACCGCCACAACACCTGGTTCGAACAGAGCCGGGCCTGGGTGGACTACCTCCGCCGCTGTTGCTGGTTGTTGCAGCAGGGCCACCGCGTGGCCGATGCGGCTTACTTCATCGGCGAGGACGCGCCCAAAATGACAGGCGTCCGCCGGCCCGAGCTGCCCCCGGGCCGCGATTTCGATTACATCAACGCGGACGTCATCAAAACAACGCTGCGCGTCCGGGACGGCCTGCTCACCCTGCCCCATGGGACCACCTACCCCGTGCTGGTTCTCCCGGGACTCGACACCATGCGCCCCGAAGTGCTGCGCAAGGTGCGAGACCTTGTCCAAGAGGGCGCGACCGTTCTCGGCCCGCCCCCCTCGCGCTCGCCCAGCCTCGAAGGCTTCCCTGCCTGCGACGAGGAAGTGCGCAAATTGGCGGCCGAACTGTGGGGCGCCGCCTCTGCCGCCCAGCCGGGCGAACGGCCCTTCGGCAAGGGCCGCGTCTTCTGGGGCAAATCCCTGGAGCAGGTCTATGCCGCGCTCCGCACACCCACCGATTTCGAAAGCTCGACCCCGCTCCGCTTCACCCATCGGCGCAACGGCGCCACGGATATCTACTTCGTCGCCAACCCGAAAGCCGAGCCTCTCGCAACCACCGCCGCGTTTCGCGCCGGCAACCGCGCCCCGGAACTCTGGCGGCCAGACACGGGCCAGATCGAAAGGCCCGCTCTCTACGACACCGCCGGCGGCGTGACCCGACTGCCGCTGTCCTTCGGGCCGCACGGCTCGATGTTCGTCGTGTTTCGCGACACCGCCGCGCCTTCCGCCGGGCGCGTGGTTGCCGTTTGGCGGGATGGGCGCGAAATCCTCAGCACAACCGTGGCTCCGAACGCGGCCGGCACGCAAGACGACAGCCCGAACAATTTTACCTTCGCCGCGTGGATCAAGCCCGCCGACGCCACCCCCCTGTTCAGCGAGACCAACCGCGGCGTTGTCGGCCTGGGCGCAAAACGCAACGACGCCCTGACCGCTCCGCACGGCGACAGTTTCGGCGGAAGCGGTCACGCCGGATGCGGCCTGGCGGTGGGCGCCAACGGCGTTTGCGTGTTCGAGCACGGCGCCAATTACTTCGCGCCCACACTGGTCCACGCTGCGCGCCTGGAGGACTGGACTCATGTGGCGGTGGTCTATCGCGAGGGCCAGCCCAGCCTCTTTCTCGACGGGGCGCCTGCCCGCACAGGCTTGAAGAGCGAGCACATCGTCCATGCCCGCGCTCGCGCAGGCGGCTCCTCCCGCTACCGCGGAAAGCTCGGCGCCTTCACCCAGATCGACCGTGCGCTCAGCCAGCACGAGGTGGCCGAACTGGCCAAAACGACACCGCGGCCGGACGGAACGATGGAGGGGCCCGCGATTCAGCTCACCCAAAAGGGGAACGACCTGGCCGCCCTGGCAAGCCTGGCCGGCGAGTATGAACTCACCTTCGCCGACGGCCGACGCCAGAGCCTCGATATCCGCAACGTGCCGCAACCCCAAACGCTCGATGGCCCCTGGCAGGTGCGCTTCACCGCCGGGTGGGGCGCGCCCGAACAAGCGACTTTCGACTCCCTCTGCGACTGGACACAGCGTCC
>JAKLEJ010000275.1 GCA_022711695.1 Verrucomicrobiota bacterium
GATTTTCCGGGGCATTCCCTCAGCCCATTGCCACTGCCGTCATCCAGACTATCTGCCACAAATCCCGCCAAAATAAAGAACAATCTCCTGAGTCCGTGCGCGACAGCTTCAGTGTCGTCATGGCGCAAGACCAAGCCGTCTCCTGGAAAGTCACACGCAGTTTGTTTTCGAATCCGGGACCGAGCGGAAGGGGCCTCACCGATTGCGGACCGCCTGGATGGCCTTGCGGGACTCGGCGGCGGCCATGGGTTTGCCGCTGCGTCCGTATTCCTCCAAGGCGGGAACGCTCTGAGGAGTTCCGATCTGCCCCAGGAGCTTGCAGGACTCCAACTGCACCCACATGTCCCGGTCTTTCAGATACGGCGCCACTTCCGATTCCGCGGCGGCCCCCATCGCCTTGAGGGTTTTGACCGCCTCGCTCCGGTCCTGCATCTGCACCAAACGCGCGGCGACCGCCTTGGCCGCAACCGGGCTTTTCTGTCGCCCCAGGGCTTCCATGGCCGCCCGTCGCACCCAGAGATCGGAATCCTCGACTGCTTTGACCAACGCCGCCACGGACTTCTCGGTTCCCCAACTGACCAGCGCGCGGGCCGCGGCTGTGCGCACGAAGCTGCTGCGATCGCCCAGCAGGGGGACCAGGGCCTCGGCCACCGCTTCCGCTTGATCGTCTGCCGGCGCGCGCGCCAGGCGGTCTGCGGCTCGCCGCAGGATGGCTTCCTCGTTCGAGCGAAGGTCCTGCATCAGCCGCTCGCGCTCCGCGGCCTCGACCGGTTTGGGCTCATTGGCCTTGGCGGCATTGGCCGCCGCCGCGGCCAGGGTCTCCTCGCGGGCCTTGAGCCGGTGTTCCGCTTCCTCCGGGGCAAGTAACTGGCAGTTCACCGTCACCGGCACGCTCAGGCTCAGGTTCGTCTCGTGGATCTTGAAGACATACCGCAGGGCATGCGAGCGAAAGGCCCCGCGTCCTGGGTCAAAGACCAGTTCGCCGCTGCCTTCCATTTCCAGGCTGGGGGAGTCGCCCGCCTTCTCGGCTGTGCGCAAGGAATAGTCCCTCTTGATCTGCACCAGGCCCGCGGCGCTGCCGGTGATGGCGAAGCGAACGACCTCCGCTGCCGAGCGCCGCGTGCCGTCGCCGTCCTCCCCCACGAAGCGAGGCCGCGGCAGACGCTGGCGCTGCCGCTGCGCGATCGACACCTCGCGCTTCTGCTCCCATCTGGCTTTGCCGTCCCCGGAAAGTTGCTCGATCGCCAGAGTCTCCAATGAGCCCAGCGCATACGGCAAGGGGGTCTCCGCCGTCGTCCGAATCACCTCGCCCAGCGGGTTGATCGTGAGTTCGCCGGGCCGGACCAGAATCTGGTCGGCCCAGGGCGCGTGGCGCCGGAATTCCGGACGCGTCCACGGGGAACGGTTGCCGGCGCCGTTGTTATTGCGTTGCGTGGTCAGCCAACCCTGGTGGGCCAGGACAAACTCGGAATTGGCGTCGGACTTTACGGTGAAGATCGAGAGCCCCTCGCGCGTTTCGGTCGAGCCGCCGAGCTCGGCCGTGATCTTGACCTCGTACACGTACTTCTGGCCCGCTTGAAAGGCGTAGCGGAGTTTCGGGGCTGCTCCCGAAACGTCCAGGGATGCCAGGCTTGCGGCTGTTGCCAGGAGGCAGGCGCCGATGCGCGAAACGGGTGTCCAGTGCGCGACGCTGCCGGCGGAAGTTCGAACGGGCTGCTTCATGGGCAACTCCATAGCAGGCATCGCCGTCCTTTTTCAAGGGCTTTCGCCCGTCCCTCTTGTTCAGCGGTCAGCCGGCGGGCGGCGATGGAGCTTGTGGGGGGCGGCCTGGTCGGCGCACTTGAGGATCATTTCGTCCACGCAGACGTGCGGCGGCCGGCTGGCAGCCCACACCAGCGCCTCCGCCACGTCCTCCGCCTTGAGCGGCGCCACGCCTTCGTACACTTTGGCCGCGCGCGCCGTGTCCCCTTTGAACCGCACCAGCGAGAACTCGGTTTCGGCGATGCCGGGATCGATCGTGCCGACGCGGACTCCGGTGCCGCACAATTCGAGGCGCAGGGCGCGGGTGATTTGCAGCTCGCCCGCCTTGGCGGCGCAATAGGCCGCGCCGCCCTCATAGGCGGTATGGCCGGCCACCGAGCCGATGTTCAGGATGTAGCTGCCCGGGGTGGAAATCATCAGGGGCAACAGCGCCCGGGTCATGCGCAGCACTCCCAGGACGTTGGTTTGCAGCATGGTTTCCCAGTCTTCGTCCTTGCCGGTGGCCACCGGGTCCAGCCCCAGCGCGCCGCCGGCGTTGTTGATGAGCACATCCACGCGCTCCGTGCGGCTGCGGATCCACGCGGCAAACGCCTCCACGCTCGGCGTCTGCGAGACGTCCAGGGCGCAGACATGCGCCTCGGCGGCGCCGGCCCGGGCGGCCTCGCCTGCCACCGTCTCCAGCCGGCCCCGGCGGCGCGCCCCCAGCAGCAGCCGGGCGCCTTCCCGGCCGAAGGCGCGGGCTGCGGCGGCCCCAAAGCCGCTCGAGGCCCCGGTGATGACGATCCACTTTCCTGCCAATGCGGAGTTCATGCCAGCCCATGATGCCAGAGCTTGAACGGCGGGCTAGACAAAACCGGCCGCCTCGTGCGTCATCTGGGGTGGATATGCCGCCGCCAGCCCTGGAGCGCCTGTACGATGAGCACGCCCAGGCTTTGTATTGCTTTCTCCTGAGCCTCACGCGCAACGAGGAGGACTGCCGCGACCTGCTGCAGGATGTCTTCGTGAAAACGGCCCGCGACCCCGGCCTGCTGGACGGGGTTCGCAACGAGCGGTCCTTCCTGCTGCGGATGGCCCATAACGCGGCCATCGACTTGTTTCGCCGCCGCGCCGCCCGGAGGGAGGACGACCGGAGTCCGGCCGCCGATGCCCCACTGTTCGCGCCAGCGGCGGATCCCGACGCAGAGACGTTTCGCGCGGCTTTGCACGGCGCGCTGGCGGAGCTGCCTCCGGAGCAGCGGGCCGTGCTTCACTTGAAGCTCTGGGAGGGACTGACCTTCGACGAGATCGCGGAGGCTCTGGACATCCCCTTGAATACCGCCGCCAGCCGTTATCGCTATGGCTTAGACAAATTGCGCGGCCGGCTGCGTCCTCTTTACGACGAGATCGTATGAAAGACGAGCGATTCGAAGAGTTGTTGCGGGCGCAGCCGTTGCGGCAGGTTCCCAGTGCCTGGCGGGCCGGCATTCTCGAGCGGGCGAACGCCGCCGCGGACATCGCCGCGCCGATGACGCGCGGGCAGGACCTGCCGTGGTGGCGAGCCTGGCTCTGGCCCCACCCTGTCGCCTGGGGCGGGCTGGCCGCGGCCTGGCTGCTGAGCCTGGGCCTGGGCTGGTCCACGCCCGCGCCCGGCGACGGCCGATCCAGCCCCGCCGCCCGCGCGGTCTCGGTCTCGGAGCTTCAGGCTGCGCTGGTCTTGTGGCATCGCGCCGCCATCGAGATGACAGAACCCGATGCCCCAAAGGTTGCCGAGCCGCCCAGCCCCACGCCTGCTCTTCCACCGCACAGCCGGCGCCTTACACCTTTGTCCGTTCGACTGACATGAATGCCTCCGACTCCAACGCTCCCAAACGTTCGTTGTTCCGGCGCATTTTTCGATGGCGCACCCTGGCGATCCTCGGCTTCTCGATCGTCGCGCTGGTGACGCTGGCGGTGCTGCTCAACGCCGAGGAGAACTGGCGCGCCAGCCGGGCGTGGAAGCAATGCCGGCAGGCGCTCGAGGCGAAGGGCGAGCGCCTCGACCTTGCCGGGTTCGTTCGCCCGCTTCCGCCCGCTGACCGGAACTTCGGCGCCGCGCCCCTGCTCAGCAACATGGTCTGCCGGGGCGACCTCAAGCCCCCCCTCGACATCCACCTGAACGGGCCCACCAACGTGCCATCCCTCGGTTCGTGGCGCGCGGGCCTCGGCTTCGACGCCGCCGGATGGTGCGCCTATTATCGCCAGGGCGCGAATGACTCCGCGCCCGCCCAGCCCGAGAGCGCGGCGCGGGACATCCTCGCCGCCCTGGGCAGGTATGACCGCGAGTTTGCCGAACTGCGCGCCGCCGCTGCCCTGCCCGAGGCCCGGTTCCTGTGGCTGCCCACCAACGAGGTGATGGCGCTGAACATGCCTTTCCTGGCGGGCGCGAAGTCCGTCTCCCAGGCCGTCTGCCTGCGGGCCAACGCCTGGCTGCTCTCGGGGCGGCCGGAGGAGGCCCTGGCCGAGCTGCGCATCAATCTCAAACTGATCGATGCCTTGGACGCGGAACCTTTGCTGATTTCGTTCCTGGTCGCCCGCAGCGTCACCGAGACTGCCCTCCAACCCCTGTGGGAGGGGCTGCGGCGAAACGCCTGGAGCGAGGCGCAGTTGGCTGGCGTCGAGGCCGCCCTGGCGCGGTTGAACGCGGTCGAGCGCGGCATCCGCACGTTGCGCGGCGAACGCGCCTTCGGGAACGCTCTCTCGGGCGAACTCATTCGCCACCGCTCCCAGGCGCGCCAGGCCCTCGCCGCTATGGAGGATGACCGTGCCGGTCGCGACTGGCCGTGGGTGAGCCGGGTCTTCTTTCCTTGCTGGGTGGTTTGGCGCAGCCAGGTTCTCGGCAACCGCTGTCTTCAGGACATCGTCGAGAGCCTCGAAGAATCCCTGGCGCAGCCCTCCCGGCCTTGCCTGCTCAGCCCGGCGCTGACCAACGCCTGGAATGCGCGGTTGGCCGGCCCGAGCCTCTACAATGCCCTGGCTCGCGCCCTCCTGCCGGTTATGTTTACCGTCCCCGACAAGGTGTGCCGGGGTCAGGCGGTGGTGAACCTGGCCCGCACCGGCGTGGCCCTGGAGCGCTATCGACTGGCCAACGGCCGCTACCCCGCCAGGCTCGAGGATTTGGCCCCGCGGTTCCTGGAGAAACCGCTGGCCGATCCCTACGACGGCTGCCCGCTTCGGTACCGCCTCGAGGCCGACGGCGCCTTTACCCTCTACTCGGTTGGGACCAACCTGGCCGACGAGGGGGGACAGCGCCCCTCCCGGAGCAGACCCCGGGGGACTGGCGAGCGCGGCGACCTGGTGTGGAGCTATGACACGAGCAGGTGAATCCGCGCACGCTTGTCGCGGGACGAACGGAATAGGAGACGGGATGAGGCGTGTCACTCCGCTGCGCGCCGTCCGGAAGGTCGTCGGCCGATCGCGGCGCGCGTGAAGAGAGGCGCGATGCCTGCGCTCCGCGCGAGGCCACAAGACTTTCTTGCTGTGGCAAGGAGCTCCGCCGACCGGCGGACTGGTCGTTCAGG